>JALZVZ010000130.1 GCA_023299945.1 Altererythrobacter sp.
ATGCCATTGTCTGCATACCAATCCTCACCATTGATAATGATTTCATTGAAAGTCTTCTCGCCCGCCAGAACGGGAGAGAGCATAATGCGATTGTAATTGACCCGCGGTTCAGCACCGAAAATGGTAATGGCAAATTTGTCAGGTGTGGTGCTGAGGATTTCCTCAACAGCCCGGCACCCGGCCATGCCATTGCCAACCACGACAAGGCGCTGCTTGCCGGCTGAACTTGTCGCCGGATCAATATCCGTTTGCGCGTTCACTATTTCATCTCCGATTGTGTTTTTGAGCGGATAAGGTGTGAATAGAGACTGCCTGCCCAGCCTCTCTTCCTTGGCGCAGATCCATCCGCAAAGATCTGTCCATCAGGCATCAAAAACTAATGCCTGCCTGCAACCAAAATTTCTCAGTATCGACGGCAAAACCATCGGATTTGTAATTGGCATATTTTGCCAAAATTCCGACTTTGCCGATTTTGAAGCTGACCACAGCGTCAATTTCATCGCCGTAATTCGCGCCGCCGAAATCCGCTTCAAACTTGTGATAGGTAACGGCCGCTTTCAGTCCCGGCAGCGCTTTCACTTTGAAGCTCTTGCTAGCGCCGATGTAATAGTCACGAAGGCCTGTGGCAGGTGTTGCAAGAAACAGATCGGCCCAGCCATTGAATTTGTGCAATGTCGCAAGCGGCGTTTGGAACGATGCGGTGCCGCCGTCGCTGCCAAGCTCTTCATAGCCAGCTTTAAGACCAAACCCTGCCACCGCGCCGCCTACCTCTGCGGCAATGTAGTCCGCGCTGTAATCATTGGGGTTGGCGCCAGCATCCGACTGGGTGGCATAAGACGCTTTGAGGTTAAGCTTGCCTGCGCCCAGCGGTATCGAGCCCGCCGCCTCCAAGCCATAAGTGTTGCTGGAAAACGCAAGCCGCGTGTCGAAATCGAGCAGATAGGCAAAGGCATTGACCTTAACCGGCTTCAAATTGACGTCGCCGCGCAGCAGGATCAGATCGCCTTCAAACTCCTCATTCGGGCTGTCTTCGCCAAAGATCGTCCGCTGCGAAATGGCATAGGCTGCGTCCAGTTCCACGGGGCCGATTTTGGTCTGACCGCGCACAGCATCAAAGGTTTGCTCGTTCTGGCGCCAACCAACATTGCCGACCCAGCGCGCACCAGCATGGATCAGGCGTTGACGGCCGACAGTGATGCTTGTGCCGCCGTTCTTATATTGGATTTGCGCGCGGTTAAGCTCAACATTGTCTGGATCAGCCACAACCGAGAACGGCTCCAAGCCATTGCCTGGAATTGTGTCATTGAAATCATCAATCAAGGCGAGATTGCCCTCTGCCTCAACCAGAGCGGAAAAACCATTGGTGGCCAATTCTAAACCGGCGCGTCCTCGCACTGTAACAGCTGTTGCTGCGCTCACTGCATTGTCTTGATCATTGGTCTCCAACCTAATCCGAAGATCAATGATCGGATCAAGAGTGACGCCGTCTGATACCTCAATGGGGCCGTTGGGATTGGCATAGGCTGGCGCTGCAATAGCCCCAGCTGAAGCGGCAATGAAAAGAATAGAATTGAAACGCATAAATGCCTCCCTTGCGGACCAGAACCTAGGTCCGTGATTGATATGGAAGACGAGCGCCATTGCCCGCTGGGTTAAGGACAGCCTGACCGTCCGGATCGAATTTTTAACAAAGAGAGCGTCGTTGCATCCCTTTGACTTTCCCGATTTAGTCTTAGGCCACCTTAACTGACGGGCCGTGGTCATACTCCGCCAAGAAGCGCAAAACTTCCTGCCTGTATTCGTAAAATTTCGGATCTTCGAGCAACGTCTTGCGGTCGCGAGGACGAGGCAGATCAACCTGCAGCACTTTGCCAATTGTGGCGCGCGGGCCGTTTGTCATCATCACAACTTTATCGGCCAGAAGAATGGCCTCATCCACATCATGAGTGACCATGATCGCGGTGACCTTGGTTCGGTTCCACACCTCAACCAGAACGTCTTGCAAATCCCAGCGCGTTAGGCTGTCGAGCATGCCAAAGGGCTCATCCAGCAGCAACAAACGCGGTGACAAAGCAAAGGCGCGGGCGATGCCAACGCGCTGCTTCATACCGTTCGACATTTCCGCCGCCATTTTATCTTTGGCATCAATTAGTCCCACACGGTCGAGGTAATAATCAACAATATCGCGGCGCTCTGCCTTTCCGGCATGCGGATAGACCCGCTCAACACCCAAAGCGACATTATCGCGCGCGGTCAGCCACGGCATTAGGCTGGGCGCTTGGAACACCACCGCTTTATCGGGCCCGGCGGTATCAATCTCGCGATTATTAAGGACGATGCCTCCGCCTGAAATTGCATTCAAACCGGCCGCCATTGTTAGAACGGTGGATTTACCGCAACCCGAATGACCAATCAGCGAGATAAACTCGCCCCGGTCCATCAGCAGGTTGAAATTCTCAACCACTTTCAAGGGGCCCTTTGGAGTTGGGTAAACCTTGTCGAGCTT
>JALZVZ010000131.1 GCA_023299945.1 Altererythrobacter sp.
CGATCAGCTTGGAGATTTGCGCATCGGAAATTTCCGGGTGGCTGCGCAAGAGCCAGGCGATACCGTCTGGCTTATCCTGGCGTTTGGAAACCGGCGTATAACGCGCGCCCTTTGTGCGGGTGACTTCGATCGGAGCCTTTTGCATGACCAAAGCGTAATTTTTATCGGCCTGACCTTTGTTGATCTCGTCCTGATTAAGCTCGCCAGCATGCACAGGATCGCGCCCTGTATATTTGGAGCCCGCCAGATCATCAGCCATGGCTTGCACTTCGAGGATATGCAGACCGCAGAATTCAGCGATTTGCTCAAAGCCAACGCCTGTGTTGTCGACCAGCCAAGTTGCCGTGGCATGCGGCATAAGCGGCTTTGCCTGCTCTTGGGCTTGTGCTTGCTGCTTAGGCGCTTTGGCCATGGGGCTCTCCATTGTTCAAAATACGTGCAAAATATCGGTTAGAAACAGAAGGACCGCCCCTCTCGGAGCGGTCGTTATGCGTAAGTGGATAGGCTAAGCGCCCCAGAACAGCAAGCGTAAACGGCAAGCTAAGAGTGATATAGCGTTAAGCGGTGGGCGTTAAGGCGCGACTTCCAGCACGATTTTGCCAATATGCTCGCCCGCCTCCATCTTTGCATGCGCTGCGCTTGCCTGTGCCAATGGGAATGCCTGATCCATCACTGGCTTTAGCTCGCCAGAAGTGAAAAGGGGCCACGCATTGTGCGCGATTTCATCCGCCAATGCCGCTTTAAACGCATCAGTGCGCGGGCGCAGCATGGAGCCGGTTAGCGTCAGCCGCTTGCTCATCACCAGCGGTATAAACAATTCTGTCTTTGGCCCCGTCAACATCGCAATGGAAACATGCCGGCCATCTTCGCCCAATGCCTGCAAATTGCGCGGGACATAATCGCCGCCAACCATATCGAGCACCACATCGACGCCTTTGCCCTTAGTGAAGGCGGCGGCCTCCTCGACAAAATCGCCTGTCTTATAATTCACGACCAAATCAGCGCCAAACCCGCGCGCCGCCTCGCACTTCGCCTCATCGCCGCAGGTTGCGATCACTTTCATATCAAACGCCTTGGCCAGCATAATCGCCATCGTGCCAATGCCGCTGGTGCCGCCATGCACCATCAAAGTCTCGCCATCACGCGCCAGACCGCGTTCAAAAACATTGTGCCACACGGTGAACAAGGTCTCTGGAATGGCCGCGGCCACATCCAAAGGCATATCATCCGGCACGGGCAAGCAATGATCCCAAGGCGCTTTGCAAAATTCCGCATAGCCGCCGCCCGGCGTCAAAGCGCACACACGCGCGCCGAGCATTTCGGGCGGCACATCTGCGCCAATAACAACCACTTCACCGGCGACTTCTAAGCCTATGATCGGCGAAGCGCCCGCCGGCACAGGATACATTCCCATACGCTGGATGCAATCAGGCCGGTTTACCCCGGCATAAGCGACGCGGATCAGCACATCGCCCGCGCCCACCGTGGGCGTTTTTGCCGCTTCGACAGCCAGCACTTCAGGGCCGCCGGGCTGCGCGAACCCAATCGCTTGCATTGTTTTGGGTATATTACCCGGCAAATTTTCGCTCATTGTGCCCCCACTATTGCGCCTTTAACCAACGGCGCATCACAAATTTGCACCAGAGTCGTCCTAAGTGCCCCTTGCGCAACCGAGGGAATACCCCCACCTTGCATTGACAGCAAGCCATCTGACTTGCGATGTTACAAGAAGAAATGGAATTGGACGATCTTCCGCGCCCAAAAGGCGATGCAGCCAGCAAATTGGCCGCCGAGGACTTAGCGCCTTATTCTCAGGATGAGCTGGGTGAGCGAATTGCCCTCCTCGAAACTGAGATTACACGCGTCAAAGCCCATAGGGAGCGTGCCGCCACGCATCGTGCGGCCGCGGATCAATTGTTCAAAAAGAGCGGCGCATAATGCCGCGCACCTCCGCCATTTCGTGCCTGAATTCGTTAAGCTTAGCCTGCTTTAAGGGCTACGACCGAAAATGCCGCTCCGGGTCGCCTGTTGAGAGCTGCAGCCACTACCACAGAGATAACCATGCCTAGTTTTGCCCAAAACCTTGAAAGAACATTGCACAATGCGCTGGCCCATGCGTCAGAGCGGCATCACGAATATGCCACATTGGAGCATTTGCTGCTGGCGCTGATCGATGATGAAGACGGGGCCGCTGTGATGGCGGCTTGCGGCGTCGACATGGCCGAGCTGGGCGATGTGGTGAAGCAATATCTCGATAGCGAATATCAATCTCTCAAAACCGAAGAAGGCGCCGATCCGCAGCCTACCGCCGGTTTCCAGCGAGTTATTCAGCGCGCAATCCTGCATGTGCAATCCTCGGGCAAGGATACAGTCACAGGCGCGAATGTGTTGGTCGCATTGTTCTCTGAACGCGACAGTTACGCGGTCTATTTCCTCCAGCAGCAAGATATGAGCCGCTTGGATGCCGTCAGCTTTATCAGCCACGGCATCGGCAAAGGCGGCAAGCAGGTAGAGCAACGCTCGCCCGAAGGCGTGGAAGAAGCGGCCGCCGCCCCCGATGGTGAACCAGCAAAAGAGGGGGGCGCAAAGAAAGAAACGGCGCTCGACCAGTTCACCGTCAATCTTAATGTTAAGGCGGAAAACGGCAAGATCGATCCATTGATCGGCCGCGGCCCAGAGGTCGATCGCACGATCCAAATCCTGTGCCGCCGCTCCAAAAATAACCCGCTCTATGTCGGCGATCCCGGCGTTGGTAAAACCGCCATTGCCGAAGGTCTCGCGCGCAAAATCGTCGAAGGCGAAGTGCCTGAGGTTTTGGAGGACGCGGTAATCTACTCTCTCGACATGGGCGCATTGCTGGCCGGCACGCGTTACCGTGGTGATTTTGAAGAGCGCTTGAAGCAGGTCGTCTCTGAACTTGAAAAAATGCCAGAAGCGGTTTTGTTCATTGACGAAATCCACACGGTGATCGGTGCAGGCGCAACCAGCGGCGGGGCGATGGATGCCTCCAATCTGCTAAAGCCTGCTCTGTCTAGCGGCGCCATCCGCTGCGTCGGCTCCACCACTTATAAAGAATTCCGCAATCACTTCGAAAAAGACCGCGCATTGCTGCGCCGGTTCCAGAAAATCGATGTGAATGAACCGACGATTGAAGACACAATTGCAATCCTCAAAGGGCTGCGCACCGCCTTCGAAGACCACCACAATGTCAAGTATACGCCTGATGCGCTGAAAACTGCGGTTGAGCTATCGGCGCGCTATATCAATGATCGCAAGCTTCCCGACAAAGCGATCGATGTGATCGACGAAGTTGGCGCGATGCAAATGCTGCTGCCTGCAGGCCGCCGCAAGAAGAAGATCACCGCGCGCGAAATTGAACAAGTGATTGCGACCATGGCACGGATTCCGGCCAAATCGGTCAGCAAGGATGATAAGAAAGCGCTCCAAAACCTTGACCGCGATCTGAAACATGTTGTGTTTGGCCAGGACCACGCCGTTCACAAACTGGCCACGGCAATGAAGCTTAGTCGCGCGGGCCTGCGCGATCCGGACAAGCCGATTGGCTCATTCCTGTTCAGCGGGCCGACGGGTGTCGGTAAAACAGAAGTCGCACGCCAGCTTGCCAGCATTATGGGCATTGAGCTGAAGCGTTTCGATATGTCGGAATATATGGAACGGCATTCCGTGTCGCGCCTGATCGGTGCGCCTCCGGGCTATGTCGGTTATGATCAAGGCGGTCTGCTGACCGATGCGATTGATCAAAACCCGCATTGCGTGCTGCTGCTCGATGAGATTGAAAAGGCGCATCCAGACCTGTTCAATATCCTGCTGCAAGTGATGGATAATGGCCGCCTGACCGACCATCATGGCAAGACGGTCGACTTCCGCAATGTCGTGCTGGTCATGACAACGAATGCAGGCGCATCTGACATGGCCAGCCAAGGCATCGGCTTTGGCGATGTGTCCAAAGAAGACGCGGGCGAAGAGGCTGTGAAAAAGATGTTCACGCCTGAATTCCGCAACCGTTTGGATGCGATTGTGCCGTTCGCTTATCTCGGCAAATCAACCGTTGCACGCGTCGTCGACAAATTCGTTCTTCAGCTGGAATTGCAGCTGGCCGATCAAAATGTGCACATTCAGCTCGACAGCGAAGCGCGCAGCTGGCTTGCCGATAAAGGTTATGACAAGCTCTATGGTGCGCGGCCAATGAGCCGTTTGCTGCAAGACAAAATCAAGCAGCCGCTGGCCGAGGAATTGCTGTTCGGCAAGCTGGCCGATGGCGGCGAAGTGAATGTAACTCTCAAGGATGGCAAGCCGCACTTTGAGATGACGCCTGCTCCGCCAAAGGCCCAAAAACGAGGGGGGCGCAAGCCGCCAGCAAAGAAGCCCGCGGAGAATAAAGCGGCTCCTAAGAAAAAGGGCAGCGCGTCTGATGCGTCAAAAGCATCGGGCAGCGACAGCTAAATTTGCAGATTATTGAGACTATCAAAGAGGCGCGCGCTCAACATAGAGCCTGCGCCTCTTTTCTTATCTGGCTCACGTAACTGACCACATGGCCGCATCCGCTCCCTTTTCCTGGATAGAACCGCACCGCCACGGCATCCGCATTGTTCCGGGTGACACATGGGTTGATCCCAGCCGCGCCGCAGACCGCGCGCTTGTCACCCATGGTCATGCCGATCACGCACGCGGCGGGCACGGCACGACTTTTGCCACGCCGGAAACGCTCGCGATTATGGCCCTGCGCTATAACACTGGCGAGGGGCCAAATGGCGGCAAGACGGTCCCTGTCTCTTACGGCGAAACGGTCACGCTGACGGGCGGCGTCACCGCCACATACATACCGGCGGGACATGTGCTGGGCAGCGCGCAAATTCTGCTCGAACACGCTGGCGAGCGCGTTGTGATCACTGGCGATTACAAGCGCCGCGCCGATCCCACCTGCCCACCATTCGAAGTGACGCCATGCGATATCTTCATCACCGAGGCGACGTTTGGATTGCCGGTCTTTACCCATCCCCCGATTGCCGATGAAATGGCCAAGCTGCTGGGCGCCTTGCGGACCAACCCTGATGCCTGCGTGCTTGTTGGCGCATATGCGCTTGGCAAGGCACAGCGCGTGATCGCGGAACTGCGCGCCGCCGGCCAACACGCCCCGATATATCTGCATGGCGCGATGGAGAAAATGTGCCGCCTGTATGAAGATCATGGCGTCGATTTGGGCAGGTTGAAACTGGTGGCGGATGCCAGCAAAAACGATATGCGCGGCGGGATAATTATCGCGCCGCCCTCTGCACTTAACTCCACTTGGGCACGGCGTCTGCCCGATCCGATCACTGCCATGGCGTCAGGTTGGATGCGGGTGCGCGGGCGCGCAAGGCAGCGCGGTGTGGAGCTGCCGCTTATCATCTCTGACCATGCCGATTGGGGCGAGCTGACACAGACAATCGAAGACGTGGCTCCGCAAGAAACTTGGATCACCCATGGGCGCGAAGACGCGCTGCTGCGCTGGTGCGAACTGGGCCAGCGCAAGGCGCGCGCGCTGGCGATGGTTGGCCGTGATCAAGAGGGCGATCAAGAGGGCGATGGCGGGCACGAGGCGTGAAGCGCTTTGCCGCCCTGCTCGATGCGCTGGCCTACACGGTCAGCCGCAATCGCAAGCTGGCCTTGATTGCGGGTTACCTGCGGCAAACACCCGATCCCGACCGCGGATGGGCCTTGGGCGCATTGACCGGATCGCTCGATTTTCCAGCCGTGAAAATCAATGCTGTGCGCAATCTGATGAAGACCCGCGTCGATCCAGAATTATGGACACTCAGCCGCGATTTCGTCGGCGATACAGCAGAGACAGTTAGCCTGCTTTGGCCAAGCAGCGACCCCGACGCCATCACGCCCAGCCTTGCCGAAACGGTCGCGCGCCTTACCGCCATGAAACGCAGCACGGTCATGACTGAACTGCCGCAGCTTCTCGATATGCTGGATGAAGCGGAGCGTTATGCGCTGATTAAAATTGCCACAGGCGGCATGCGTGTGGGTGTGTCAGCGCGTTTGACTAAGCTTGCTTTTGCGCAAAGTTTTGACGTCACAGTGGACGAAGTGGAGGAATATTGGCACGCGCTGACGCCGCCTTTTTCCCAGCTGTTCGCATGGGCCGCAGATGGTGCCGATCCGCCCGATACGGCCAGCATTCCGACATTCCGCCCCTTCATGCTTGCCCATCCTTTGGAAGAGGATGCGGTCGATTTGAAAGATTATGCGGCTGAATGGAAATGGGACGGTATCCGCGTGCAAGTGGTGCGCGCGCAGGCCGGTGATGGCCACGAGACGCGGGTCTATTCGCGCAGCGGCGATGATATTTCTGCCAGCTTTCCCGAGATAGCAGAGGCGCTGGATATCCCCGCCGTTCTGGATGGTGAATTGCTGGTACGCGGCGATGTTCAAGGGGGTGTTAGCGGGGGCGCAGCCAGCTTCAACGCCTTGCAAAAGCGGCTGGGGCGCAAGACCGTTTCGAAGAAAATGCGGGAGCAATTGCCTGCCTTTGTCCGATTGTATGACGCCTTGATTGTGGACGGTGAGGATTTGCGCGAATTGCCGTGGGAGCAGCGGCGGGAGCATCTCGAAACCCTCATGCCGCGCCTCCCTGACACGGCTTTCGACCTGTCGCAATTGGTGCAAGCCGATGACTTCACCGCGCTCGCTGAAATCCGCGAAAATGCGCGCGAGGATGCGATCGAAGGCTTGATGCTGAAACGCCGTGACAGCGCCTATGTCGCGGGGCGCAAAGCGGGCGCGTGGTACAAATGGAAACGCGATCCGCTGCTGATTGATTGCGTGTTGATGTATGCGCAGCGCGGTTCGGGCAAGCGCGCGGGGCTCTATTCCGACTACACATTTGGTTGCTGGGCCGGTGACCCTGACTCCAACGGCCTTGGGGGCGCCGAGCTATTGCCAGTCGGCAAAGCCTATTCTGGGTTCACCGATGCGGAGCTGAAGAAGCTGGATAAATTGGTGCGGAAAACCACGCTGAAACGCTATGGTCCGGTGCGCGAAGTGGAGCGTACATTGGTGCTGGAAGTCGCATTCGACAGTGTCCACACCAGCACGCGGCACAAATCCGGCCTCGCCATGCGTTTCCCGCGCATTCACCGCATTCGCTGGGACAAGCCGGTGCATGAGGCGGACCGGATTGAGGCGTTAAAGGCATTGATCAGGGATTGAATGGGGCTTGACCGTTCCTTGCATCCATATAGGTCGCATTTTGAAACTGGAGAATCCCAAAATGACCACTCTGATCGCGACATCACGCAATATGCTTACCGCTTTTTCCGGGATGCTGAACAAAGCTGCGGGCCATGAAACCGCAGCCACGATTATGCAGGCACGGCTTGCAGACGACATGCTGCCACTGGCGACACAAATCCGCATGTTGGCCAATTTCCCGCGCCAAGCCGTCAGCGCGATTTCTGCCGCACAATTGGCTTCGAATGAAGAAGATCCAGCGACATTGGATGATGCCAAAGCGCGCGTCGCTGAAACGCTCGAAATGCTGACCTCAGTGGAAGGGGGTAGCCTTATGGGCGCAGATGAAATGGTCGATTTGACCTTGCCGAACGGCATGAAGTTTCGCTTGTCAGTCGCCGATTATGTCAACGATTGGATATTCCCCAACTTCTATTTCCACATCACCACAGCCTATGCGATTATGCGCAGCAAGGGCGTGGAATTGGGCAAGGCCGATTTGGTGCCGCATATGCTGAAGCACCTCAATACGGATAGCTAAGCCAGACCCGCTTTTGCTACAGCCTCGGCATGATGTTTCGCATTTTCAGCGTAATGCATGACGCTCATCCGCATGCCGGCAATGGCCGCATCGGTCAGCTCTTTTAAGGGCTTGGCCGGGCGGCCTGCCCACAATTGGCGCGGCTCCATTACCTTGCCCTCGGTCAGCATAGCGCCCGCCGCCAACATGGCGTCAGAGCTTATCACCGATTTGTTCATCGCAATCGCGCCAAGGCCGACAAAGCCGCGGTCGTGAATGGTGCAACCATGGACCATCGCCATATGGCCGATCAGGACATCATCGCCGATCACTAGCGGAGAGCCAGCCTCGTCGCCTGGACGCGGCGGATCGCAATGCAACACGCTGCCATCTTGCACATTGGTGCGCTCGCCGATGCGAATGGTGAAGACATCGGCGCGCAGCACGCAATTGTACCAGATCGAACTGCCCGCACCGATTTCCACATCGCCAATGATCGTGCAGCCAGGCGCGATAAAGGCGGTTTCGTGAATTTTTGGCGTCTTGCCGTGAATCGGGATGATATTGACGCCGGGGTGTGTTTGATTGGTCATTGCATATTGCTCCATTGATCGCGCGTGATGGAATAGACGATGATTGTATCCACGCCGAACTCATCATTGTGAAAGTCGAGGTCTGCGCGCCGCTGCATGCTCAGCCGCTCCATCAGGCCCCAGCTTGGCGTATTTTGCTGGACCGTCAGCGCGATTATATGCGGCGCATCGAAACGTTCAAAGCCTAGCTGCAATGATGCGGTGGCGGCTTCCTTGGCATAGCCTTTGCCCCAGGCATCCTCGCGCAGGCGCCAGCCAATCTCATGCTCACCTATGGGCCCGCCTGCCTGATTGCTGCGTTTGAGCCCGCAAAACCCGACGATCTCACCCGCCAAATGCCCGCCATCAGCCTTGCGTTCCAGCACCCAAAACGTGTGGCCGTGATCGCGCGTATAGCCTTCAAGCCGCTCTTCAATCCAAGCGAATTTTTCAGCCGGCAAAACACCGCCCAGCCATTCCATAACCGCAGGCGTATTGGTGTGTTTCAAGAACACGGGCCAATCTTCTTTGCGCCAATCGCGCAGGATTAATCGCTGTGTTTCATGGCGGAATTCAGCCACCCAAAAGCCTTGCCGCATCGGCTGCATGATAGGTCAGGACGCCGTTGCATCCTGCGCGCTTGAACGCCATCAAAGTCTCCAGCACAAGCGCATCACGGTCGCCCGCGCCAGCCGCCGCTGCTGCCTCGATCATCGCATATTCGCCGGACACTTGATAGGCGAACACAGGCACTTCGAAACGCTGCTTCACCCGGGCAGCAATATCGAGATAAGCTAGGCCCGGCTTGACCATGACGCTGTCTGCACCCTCTCGCAGATCCAGCTCAACCTCGCGCAGAGCCTCCTCCGCATTGGCGGGGTCCATCTGATAGGTTTTCTTATCTGTCTTGAGCAGTCCGCTTGAGCCAACCGCTTCACGAAACGGGCCGTAAAAGGCGCTGGCATATTTGGCCGCATAGCTCATGATTTGGACATTGTGAAAACTGCCCATTTCCAGCGCCAACCGGATGGCGCCAATCCGCCCATCCATCATATCAGATGGCGCGATTATATCAGCACCCGCCTCTGCCTGATTGATCGCTTGATCGACCAGCATGGCGACCGTGTCATCATTGGTGACATAGCCATGCGCATCGAGCAGGCCGTCCTGACCGTGGACGGTGTATGGGTCGAGCGCGACATCCGTCAGAATACCAATATCGTCTCCGCACGCATCTTTGATGGCTTTAATGGCGCGGCACATCAGATTGTCAGGGTTGAGCGCCTCTTCGCCGCGATCATCGCGCTTATCCGCAGGCGTGTTCGGGAACAGAGCGATTACCGGAATGCCAAGCGCGGCGGCTTCTTTGGCGCGCTTCGCGATTTCATCAACCGACCAGCGTGAGACGCCGGGCAGTGAGGCAATCGGTTCCTCGACAGCGGAGCCTTCTGTAACGAACAAAGGCCAGATCAAATCCGCTGGTGTCATGATGGTTTCGCGGTGGAGCGCGCGGCTCCAATTGCTGGCACGGGTACGGCGCATGCGCAGATTGGGATAGGATGCTGTCATAGCGCCAAGTGTTGCCGCAAATTTGATTTCTGCGCAATCAAGCTTTGCTTCGCCCGCGGATTTACTCGGTCAAAGCGCCTGTATCTTCGGTTGTTTCAGGCGCGAGGATAGCGCCCGCCGCGCCACCAGTTTCGGCGGCCGCTTCAGGCGCTGCGCCAATCCGCTCAATCTCGCGCTTGGGCTCGTCAGAGACTTCGGTTGTGCGTTGGACCAAATCCTCCAATGCAGCCCCGGGCGAAACTTTTTTCAACCGATTAAGAGCAGCGCGGAAATCAGCCAAATCGCCGCCCGACAATTGCGAGCGCGTGACATAGCTGACGCTCGCCGGGTTCACGGCTCGGCCATTGCGGTACATTTCATAATGCAAATGCGGCCCGGTCGACATGCCAGTGGAGCCGACATAGCCAATCACTTGCCCGCGCCGAACGCTTTGCCCGCCGCGCACGGCCATCCGGCTCATATGGCAATAGCGCGTGGCAAGCCCGCCGCCATGATCCAGCCTAACCGCAATACCGCAACCGCCCATACGGCCAGCGCCGGTCACGCGTCCATCCGTTGGTGCAACGATTGGCGTGCCGTAACGCGCGCGGTAATCTTGGCCTGAGTGCATTCTGCGATAGCCAAGGATCGGGTGACGCCGCATGCCAAATCGCGACGATATTGATCCGGAAACTGGCGCCAAGAGGCCGCCACGCTGCTCGCCCACGCCCGATGCCTCAAAGAATTTGCCATTCTTGCCCCAGCGCATCAATTGCGTCTTGGGCTTGCCGCCGCGATCAATGCCAGCATACATTAATTTGCCCACTTGGCGCTCGCCAGTGGCAGCGCGGCGATAGGTGAAGATCATGTCAAATTCGTCGGTATCGCGGACATTGCGTTCCAGATCGAACTGGCTGTCGAGAGTACGCAAATATTCTTGTACCGCTTTGCCCGGCGCACCGGCTGCACGTGCCGAACGGTAAAGGCTGGGGCCGACTGTGCCGCGAATGCGCAATGGCGTATCATCGACAAGGATCACATTGCGTTTGAGTGCAAGATTGCCGCCGCCATCGCGGTAGACTTCCAATTCCAGATCAAATTTCGCGCGGAATTTGAGCTTATCGAGCGGCCGCGCCTGGCCATTGGCGACACGGCGGCCAAGCAGCAAATCGACTTGAGTGCCGCTTTCAATGTCGGACACTGACATCGTGCCGCCAATCAATCCTGCGACACGGCGGGAATCGCTGCGCCCGACACCGGCGCGTTCCAACATGCGGGTGAAACTGTCACCGCGCGCCAGCGTCGCAACCATTGCGACTTCTGGCCGTTCGGGCGCATCATCCAAGGGAATCACCGATGTCGCGGCGCTCATGCGGCGGCCGCTGTCGGCGCCCATACCAAGCGGGGTGATCATTTGACTGCGAAGCTCATCCTGCACCGCTTTGCTTGCTGGCATAGCGGGACGGGCTTCTAAGGGAGAGAATTCAGGCCAGAAGGCGGCCGCTACGGCGCCCAAAACCAGCATTGTGACAAGCCCGCGAAACCATCGGAGGCTGCCAATATTCTCGGCCAAATCAGGGGCGAGGTCGATGCTGCTTAAACGGTGGGAAGCGGAGGCCTGCCATGCATCATAGCGGTCTCGCAGGCCATTGCCGCGCGCATAGAGGCGTGGTTCAGGTGCCCTTGTTTCGTGTTGGCGAGATTGCGGGCGCGCATCAGGGTGCACGTTAGGCTCACGCCCCGCGCTGCTATCGCCCTGATCTGTCTCGCCCATAAAATTCATCGGCGTCCTTTTGCCTAGTAAAGTTTGGCTGTGCCTGTGAACTTTGGCCTTTGCCTAAAAATGTCTGGCGGAACAAAGTAAACGGGCCGTTAATCCCCCATTGAAAACGCGAGGA
>JALZVZ010000132.1 GCA_023299945.1 Altererythrobacter sp.
GTTTTGGTGTTTGCCATCCGCGCAACTTCGGTGCCGTAAAGACCCAATGTCAAAATGATAGGCAGGATTAGCGCGAACTCTACCAGGGAGATACCACTGGTATCGCTGCGAAGGCGCTTCAAAAGCTTTGGGAAGGAGCCGAGTTTTTTCATTATTAGCACACTCCTGCTGCGTCGCCAAATCCCGGTTGATTAGCAAATGGTTGGTTCTTTTTTACCGTGCTGGCGCTAAGATTTCTTTTCGACACGCCGCCAGGAATGAAAGGGTTTGGAAACAATGGATCGTAGGAAACAGTTACTTCGTAGATAACAACGTCACTTGCGCCGCCATTACCGTCAGAGCCAATATCCTCGTCCCACATGCCATTACCGTTCTCATCCGAATAGTTTTCCCCGACACTGCAAGTTCCATCACTGTCAGCATCGTTCCAAGCTTCCGCGCGTTCAATATCATCAAAGTCGAAATAACTAACGCGTGATGTTGCGACCGTTGCGCCGGGAGCCACAACACGAACAATGCTAGCGACTTCGTTGTCAGCAGCGGTCGTATTGCCGGATTCCAGCGATGATGACCTAGCTGCTGTTTGCACCGCACCGTTGAGAATGGATTGGGTATAAGCCAATTGCCCTAGATCAAACAGGCCGAGCAACAAGGTAACAAACACAGTGGCTATCAGGCCGAACTCCATGATTGTGGTGCCTTGCTCATCATCGCGCAGGGCGATGATGAGGGGCGAAGCTGTGAAGGAAAGAATGCGCATCACTGAGTAATCCTCAGCTCGCCAACATCCTTGGCAATTTCCTGGAATGCTTCGTTCAGCTGATTGGCTGAATTGGCGATAAAGGCGCTATCATCCGACGCACAACTTTCCAGATCAGGTGTAAGACCAGTATCGAATGCGATCACCCACACTCGGATGCCTTTTGATTTGGCAATTTCACAAGTAGTGATGAACCGAGCTGTATGGCGTGCTGCGATATCTGTGGTGCCATTGGTAGCTATGCGCTTGTCATGAGGCTCGATGCCATAGCTGGAATAGACGCGAGAGTTTGGAGACATTGCTCCATCACTCATAAAGATGATGTGGCGTGCGACGTCACCGCCATTGGCAGGTGCAGCGTTAACATTGTCTGCAAAGATGCCTTCTGGCGAGGCAAGGCGCGCGCCCCAAATCATACCGATGTTGTGGTAAGTCGCTCCGTCTGTCGACAGACTATTGGCGTAATTATAAAATTCACCTTGGTCCATTGTAGTCAGCAATTGAGCCTCATTCGGGCAGGCGGCAAAGTTGCCTTGAGGAGTGTCACCATGAGTTGTTTCGCCCCATCTGCTTTCCTCAGCAAAGGTCTGGTTGCCAGCTGAATCAGTCCGGCGGTAGGATACTTGGCTCCAAAGCGGTTTCCACTGAGTTGCATCATTATTGGTCGGCTCACCGTCGATATCCAGGTCCAATGCTCCGCTGGGGGTAAGACCCAATAAGGAGCTAAAGCTAAAGTTCGATTGCGCAACGGTCTCCCGCTCTTCAATACACCCTTCCCAAGTAGACGCCTCATTGCCGCCCTCAAATCCAGTTGGGGTATTGACTGATGCAAATGTCTTAAATTGAGAAGTGTCGTAGTCCACTACCTTATGGTTCCACTCTTGGAACGAGGTGGCGGTGGTGGTGGTAAAAATAGGATCTTCGATCGAAAAAATCACGTCAGACAAATTTCGTGTGACTTCACGCCGAATAACCCAATGGTTGTTTCGACCGGCCCTGTAACACGCATATTCCGTGCGGCTCTGCTCCTGCGTGCTCGTTTCTTCTGTAACGCGCTGGCCGCTTGCGTTTATGTAAGGAGCGCCAGTCGATGAGCTTAGCCCACCATTATTGGCCCAACTGGTATCGTTGGGCTCGTTAGCACGGCACAGACTGTTGGTACGAAAGGATCCGATATGAAAAAACCAAGAATTAAAAGAAAATGTTTCATTGCCAGTCTGAGTAGTCGTGAAAGGAGCTTCCCACCCTTGGAACGTATCCACGCTAGTTTCTTCAAAAACCGCTTCTCTCGATTGTATCGCGCTATTGTCTGCGATGTAGCTGGGATCTTCATTAACAAGCAGACGACCTACATTTACGCTGGAGCTGTAAGGCACAAAACCGTAGCGAATGCGCGCGTTACCGCCCGCCGCAGCTGTTGAAACGGTATCGTAGAACGACCTCATAGAATTGCGAAGTGCCGCGATTCTTGTTTGTGTGCCATCAAGATTGAAAGCCATGGACCCGGTCGTGTCGAGCACCATCATTACATCGCTGTTACCAACCGACATGGATGCGCTACAATCTACCGATAGTGGCAATTCATCGAAACCAAACAAGCGAACTACAACCGTATCGAGCGTAGTGGCGGCAATGCCGTCGATCGTGTTTCCATCATCAGGCGTTGTCGCAACAAATGAGGTTGATCTAACACCCTCATTTGTTTCGTCGAAGTTGGTTGAAAAGAATGTATCTGCGCGTGTCTGCGCCGCAGTATTAAAGCCATCGGCACCAACAGCGCGGCGTCCAGCAAGCACGCCAGAATCGCAAGCATTTTGAAGCTTGTTCTGCACCATGTAGGCCCGCGACATATCGACGCCGCCGCCAACCATTCCGGCCAGTGCAATCATTGCGACCGCGCTGATCGGCATGATGCTGCCGCTAACATCCTGTAGGAGTTTGCGCTTAGTTGCTTGTGCTTTAACCTTAAAATCAGTCACGATGTACATGCCCCGCATAAAATATATGCAAGGTCCATACCCGCTTAGATCCTAAGCAGTGGTCAAGCGGTTAGGTTAATATGAAGTTACCTACCTAAGCCTTTACGATTTGTAACAAACTGCCTTGGTCGCTGTGACGATCCGGTCTGCATCAATCAGTGCAAGCTTCTCAAGGTTGGCCGCATAGGGCAGCGGCACATCCTCATTGCAAACGCGCATGACAGGCGCATCGAGATCGTCAAAGCCTTGCTCCATGCATACAGCAATGATTTCAGACGCGATGGAACATGTCGGCCAGCCTTCTTCTGCAATCACAATCCGATTGGTTTTCTTAAGACTTTCCAGAACTGTAGCAGTGTCGAGCGGACGCAAAGTGCGCAGATCAATGACCTCTGCATCAATGCCTTCGCCTGCCAATGTTTCTGCCGCTTCGAGCGCTAGACCAACACCAATAGAGTAACTGACTATGGTTACGTCAGCCCCCTCGCGCATGATGCGGGCCTTGCCGATGGGCAGAACGTGATCGTCAAGATCAGGCACGTCAAAGCTGCGGCCATAGACCAATTCGTTTTCGAGAAAGACTACGGGGTCCTCGCAGCGAATAGCAGCCTTCATTAACCCTTTGGCATCGGCCGCATCGAACGGCGCAATCACAATCAAGCCTGGCACGCTGGCATACCAAGGGCCGTAATTTTGGCTGTGCTGCGCGCCAACGCGGGTGGCTGCGCCATTGGGCCCGCGGAACACGATGGGACAGCGCATTTGGCCGCCCGACATATAATTGGTCTTGGCCGCCGAGTTAATGATGTGGTCAATCGCCTGCATGGCAAAGTTGAAAGTCATGAACTCTACGATAGGCCGCAAGCCCCCCATGGCCGCGCCTGTACCAATACCGGCAAAACCATATTCAGTGATCGGCGTATCGATCACGCGTTTGGGGCCGAACTCATCAAGCAGGCCTTGCGTGACTTTATAGGCACCTTGATATTCAGCGACTTCCTCGCCCATCACAAACACGCGGTCATCGCGGCGCATTTCCTCGGCCATGGCATCGCGCAAAGCTTCGCGCACAGGCGTGCTGGTAAAACTGGTGCCTTCGGGCACAGATGGGTCGGATTTAGGTTGCGAGGCTTGCGGCGCGGCTTGCGCAGCAGGCGCCGGTGTGGGCGCAGGCTCAGGCGCTGCTGCCAGTGTCGGAGCGGGCGCGGGTGTGTCAGAGCTCGCCTCATCGCCCTCGCCGTGCATCATTGCGATAACAGTACCAACGGGGACATTCTCCGTCCCCTCAGCAATCATAATTTTGCCGAGCGTGCCTTCGTCAATCGCCTCAAATTCCATTGTCGCTTTGTCGGTTTCGATCTCGGCAATGATATCGCCGGGCGCAATCGCATCGCCTTCGGCCTTAAGCCATTTGGCGAGCGTGCCCTCTTCCATGGTTGGGGAAAGCGCGGGCATTTTGAGTTCAATAGCCATCAGTATTTCTCCACCAGAATATCGGTGTAGAGCTCGGAAGGCTCTGGTTCCGGCGATGTTTCAGCAAAATCAGCAGAGGCGGCAACCCGCGCACGGATCGCCTTATCCAGCGCCTTTAGATCGGCCTCGCTCGTGCCACTTTCCATCAGCATTTTCTTCATGCCTTCAATCGGGTCTTGGGTATCGCGCTTTTCCTGCACTTCTTCGCGGCTGCGGTATTTTGCCGGATCAGACATGGAATGCCCGCGATAGCGGTAGGTGTTGCATTCAATCAGCACGGGGCCATTGCCCCCGCGCACATGCTCAAACGCGATCTCAGCGGCTCCGCGCACTTGCAATACGTCCATGCCATCAACATCCATGCCGGGAATACGGAAGGCTGCGCCGCGGCGGTAAAATTCAGTTTCTGCGCTTGAGCGCGTTACGGCTGTACCCATCGCATATTGATTGTTCTCAACCACAAATACGATCGGCAGGTTCCAAAGCGCGGCCATATTGAACGTCTCGTAAACCTGGCCCTGGTTGGCGGCACCATCGCCAAAATAGGCAAGGCACAATCCGCCATCTTCTTTATACTTATGCGCCAGCGCCAATCCGCCGCCGAGCGATACTTGAGCGCCAACAATGCCGTGGCCGCCGTAGAATTTATGCTCCGTGCTGAACATATGCATGGAGCCACCCTTGCCTTTAGAAATGCCTGCTTGGCGTCCCGTCAGCTCGGCCATGATGACATTGGGATCAATGCCGTAAGCGAGCATATGACCATGGTCACGGTATCCAGTGATTACGCTATCTCGATCATTGTTGAGCGCGCTTTGCAGGCCAATCGCAACGGCTTCTTGGCCAATATACAGGTGACAAAAGCCGCCAATCAAACCCAGACCGTAGAGCTGGCCCGCCTTTTCCTCAAACCGGCGGATGAGCAACATCTGCTCATACAGGGCCAGCTTCTCTTCATCCGATGCATCATAAGCGCCAGCCTTAATGTGCGCGTCTTGCAGAGCCGAGAGCGCGAAATCGTCGCTGGTTGAGGTTTTGGAAGACGCATTCGCTGCGGTCTTTGCTGACTTCTTGGGTGCTTTGGCCAAGCCTTATGTCCTTGTGTTTTGCGCCCCTGGGGAGAGATGAGGCCTGCAATTGCTATTCCCGCCCTATACGACGAAGCGTCAACTTGACGCAACGGCAATGGGCCGGTCTGCATACGAAATACCAAATATTAGAAACGAAACGCCTACTAGTCGCCCAGCGTAATAACGATCTCGTCGCGGTGCACCACATTAAGGTTCTTGCGGATCAATTCACCCGCCAGATCAGCGTCTGCGCCTTGGATGTCTAGCAATTTGACACGGTGCGCCAATTCGTCGCGGTGCTGCGATAGCTTGGCGATATGCTCTTGGCGCTCGCCCAACACATTGGCGTTTTCATTCCAAGCGAGCAAACCCGTCGGCCCAGCAATCGCTAGCGCTGCCAGCAACAATAAAATTGCCAGCCCGCCAATCTGCCTGGTCTGATCAGGCGAAAGCCGCGAAAGCGCTTTATTGATGGAACCTACCTTGGGCATGCCCCTCTAGAATCATAGTTGATTCAGCGGCGCAAGCACTTTCTTGCCAGATGCGTCATAATCCCTGTGTTTTGACCGCTTTTAGTAACTTCGCGGCAATCCGAGCACATGTTCCGCCAGATAGGACAGGATCAAATTGGTCGAGATTGGCGCAACGGTGTAAAGCCGCGCCTCGCGGAATTTGCGCTCCACGTCATATTCCTCGGCAAAACCAAAACCGCCATGGGTCTGCACGCACATATCCGCCGCGGTCCAACTGGCCTCTGATGCCAGCATTTTGGCCATATTCGCCTCTGCACCTGCATTGCCGCCCTCATCATAAACCTGCGCAGCATGGCGCACCATCAGTTCAGCTGCGCAAGTCTGAGCGTAAGAGCGCGCAATCGGGAATTGCACGCCTTGGTTTTTACCGATCGGGCCCGAGAACACCTCGCGCTCATTCGCATAGGCTGTGGCCTTTTCGATGAACCATTTCGCATCACCAATACATTCCGCAGCGATTAGCACGCGCTCTGCATTCATGCCTGAGAGAATATAGCGAAAGCCCTTCCCCTCCTCACCGATCAGCGCACTGGCGGGAATGCGCATATCGTCAAAGAATACCTCTGTGGTCGAGTGGTTCATCATGGTGCGGATGGGCTTGATCGTCAGGCCATTGCCCAGCGCCTCCTGCATATTCACAAGGAATAGCGAGAGCCCCTCGGTTTTCTTCGCGACCTCATCCTTGGGCGTAGTGCGCGCCAGCAGCATCATAAGATCGGAATGTTCTGCACGGCTGGTCCAGATTTTCTGGCCATTGATGACATATTCGTCGCCTTCACGCACGGCGCGCGTTTTCAGGCTCAACGTGTCTGTTCCGCTGGTCGGTTCGGAAACGCCAAACGCCTGCAGGCGCATATCGCCGCTGGCGATCTTGGGCAGATATTCGTTCTTCTGCTCGTCAGACCCATAGCGCAGCAAAGTGTTCATCACATACATTTGCGCGTGCGCCGCTGCTCCATTGCAACCAGCCGCCTGAACTTCTTCCATAATCACACAAGCAGCATCCAATTTCAGCCCGCTGCCGCCAAATTCCTCTGGGATCAGCGCGGCAAGGAAACCGGATTTCGTCAACGCATCGACAAACTCCGCTGGGTAGGCACGGTCACGGTCTTTTTTCCGCCAATATTCACCAGGAAATTCCTCGCACAAGGCTCGTACAGCGCGGCGGATTTCGGCAAGTTCATCATTATCCAATTGCATTGAAGGGTGCGTCCTTTTGAATTTATCTGCTGATTGCCTGCTCGCGGGAGCCAAGTCCACCTAGCCGATTTGATAGAGCCCAGCATTTCG
>JALZVZ010000133.1 GCA_023299945.1 Altererythrobacter sp.
GACCGGCGCTGATTTTGGCGATGTGCTGAAACAAGCGCAAGAGCTGGGATATGCAGAAAGCGATCCGACTTTCGATATTGAAGGGATTGATGCAGCGCATAAGTTGGCGATCCTAGCGGGCATTGGCTTTGGCGCGCAGGTGGATTTCGAAGCCGTGCGTGTTACTGGTATTACTCAGGTAAGGGCCGCCGATATTGCTCAGGCTGACGCGCTGGGTTTTGTAATCCGGCTCATCGCGCAGGCCGATGTTGAGGAGGCAGATGGCACCGCATCCTTGCTGCAACGTGTGCGGCCCTGCCTTGTGCCAAAAGATCACCCGCTTGCGCCAGTGGATGGCCCGACCAATGCGGTTGTTGCCGAGGGTAATTTCTCGGGACGCTTATTGTTCCAAGGCGCAGGCGCAGGCGATGGGCCCACCGCCAGCGCAGTGGTTGCCGATTTGATTGACATTGCGCGCGGCGATATTGGCGCAGCGTTCTCTGTGCCGGTCGGTGATTTGCGGGCCATGGCTCCGACCGAATCTGGCCACCGCCAAGAACGCACTTATTTGCGTTTCACCGTGACAGATCGTCCGGGCGTTTTGGCCGAGATTACCGCCGCCATGCGCGATGCGGGTGTCTCCATCGAAAGCCTCATCCAAAAAGGCCAAGCGGGCCAAGGCGGCGAAGTGCTGGTCGCCATGGTCACACATAAAGGGCAAGAGCGCAGCGTGCGCGATGCTCTGGCTTTGCTGGAGGGGTCCGACAGTCTAACCGATCAGCCTTTGGTGCTGCCGATTTTAGGCAATTAGGGAACCGTATCCTCATCCATAGACGGCGCTGTATATTCAATTATCGGTCCTGTTGAAGCGGGCTTTGCTACCTTCGCAGCCTCTGCTTCATCGGTGGGAATGACAATCGCATCACCCACGGGGTTCGCATCGCCCAGCGGCGGCAATCCGCGCGCGATCCTATCCGCATCAGAGCCAACCGGCGCTTGAGGCAAAGCACCCACATCAATGATGATCGCTTTGGGCGGCGGGCAGGGCGGAATAAAGCACAAGCCTGAGATTGTGGCTGGACCGCGGAAAATACCGGCCCCTGCAACATCGGGCGCTTGCGGATCATTTATGAATGCGGTTTCCTCCGCATAACGCTTGCGGCTGTCGCTGCTTGTGCGGAACCGGCTATCATCGCGCCGCCTTGCGCAGACCACAATCTCTTGCGCAATGCTGGCGGCGTCTTGCTCGCGCTCGCATTGGGCCTCGGCGCCTGGATCATAGGGCGTGGTTGGCACAGGCACCAAAATATCAATCACATCGCCCGCCGGACGCTGCGCATCGGGCTCTGCTTCTGATGTGGAGACTTGCGTTGGCGCACCCTCTTGTGCAGCCACCGGCATTGCCATGAAAGCCAGCACGAAAGGCGCACAAAATATCGCCCCGCAAAGCGCTCGCGCGGATAGGCCACTTGCCAAACGGTCATGCATGACTATGCGCTTCGGAATACTTCGGCTTCTCGACAAGGGGCCCTCATTTTGGCTAAGCGCCGATAAGCACTTCATTTGCACCTAAAGAGTTTGGGGACTGAATTACCGATGAACACTTCTGAAAATGCGCTCGACCGCGTACTCGTCCTCGAAATGGTCCGTGTGACCGAACAAGCCGCAATTGCCGCCGCTGCTCTGATTGGGCGCGGCGATGAAAAGGCCGCCGATGCCGCCGCCGTAGAAGCGATGCGCAAAGCCTTCGACACGCTCTATATGGATGGCACAGTGGTGATCGGCGAGGGTGAACGCGACGAAGCGCCCATGCTTTACATTGGCGAGAAAGTGGGCGGTGCGCCCGGTAAAGGCCCCAAGATCGACATTGCGCTCGACCCATTGGAAGGCACAACAATCACAGCAAAAGCTGGCCCCAATGCACTCGCCGTTTTGGCCGCAGCAGAGGAAGGCAATCTGCTCAATGCGCCCGATGTTTATATGGACAAAATCGCGGTTGGCCCCGGCTATCCCGATGATGTGATTGATCTGGCTAAAACGCCGACGCAAAATGTCGAAAGCGTCGCGGCGGCCAAAGGCGTAAAGCCTGCCGATATTATCGTCTGCGTGCTCGACCGGCCGCGCCATGCTGAAATGATTGCGGAGCTGCGCGCCATTGGCTGCGGCGTGGTTTTGATCGGAGACGGCGATGTCGCCGGCGTGATCGCGGTGACCGATGAAGACACCACCATCGACATGTATATGGGCCAAGGCGGCGCGCCCGAAGGCGTGCTGGCAGCAGCGGCCCTGCGCTGTGTCGGCGGGCAGTTCAACGGGCGCCTATTGTTCCGCAATGACGATGAACGTGGCCGCGCCCGCAAATGGGGCATTGAAGATCTCGACAAGATTTACAAACTGGAAGAGCTGGCCAAAGGCGACTGCATTTTCGCGGCAACCGGCGTAACAGCAGGCTCATTGCTTGACGGAGTAAAGCGCCGCCGCAACGGCACAATGACCACCGAAAGCGTAGTCATGCGCGCGTCCTCCGGAACCGTGCGCTGGATCAAGGGCGAGCATAAGATTTAGTCGGTCTGCGTTGAGCAGACCGCAAGGCCAAGCGGCCGCCCGCAGCTACGCGATCTGTGTCAAAGCACAGATCGCGTGAGCGAGGAATTCGCGCGGTGGATGCCTCGCGGAGAACAAACAAGCGCGCTGGATCAAGGGTGAACATAAGGTTTGAGGGGGTGACAGCCGACTGTCTGCCTACGACCCAATTGTTGCCGTTTGTGTTGGTCAGATGGCACGATGCTTCTGGGGGACCGGCCCCGCAGAAGCTATCATGACCATTTTGACGTTCGGTTATAGGCTTGCAGACCGGAATGGCGTCCGCGAATCCGATTGAACAAGCAGTGTTAGGTTTTCATCCGCGATGGCTTTCACAAACTGATCCCGTAAATCACGGGCACAACGCTCAACCGATTCTTCTGGGGCAAGCCTTGAGCTTGTTTTGCACGATTTGTAGGACACGTTTTCAATACGTTCGAGAAGCTGGCTTCGCTTATTAGCGTTGGTCAATTCACTCGGCTTATATACAAAGTCCACCTTCTCCTTAGCCAAGGCCACATGCGGTGTGGACGTAACGATAACGGCTGCGACGATCAATTTAAGCAGTTTTTGCATTTTAGTCTCCTTTGTTGCTGCAGTGCAATATGGGCGCTGTGCCGCAGCAAGCCATCGCAAAGGGAGCAATGCGCTATTGCAATCAATGCAACGCGTATAAGGTTATGCAAATAAAGCTTTTTTCGATTTTTCAGCTCGAAATTATCCGGCGAAATAGGTTATTGCGCAATGCAGCATAAGGGTGCATTATTAACTTATTCTCAGGAGCTTCTTATTCGTAGACTGCCCCCTATTGGCTCACTTGAGGCCTTTCTGGCCGCCGCGCGCTCTGGTTCTCTGCGGAACGCATCGGGCGAGCTCAACCTTTCTGTATCTGCTCTCAGTCGGCGAGTGCAGAAGCTAGAGCAGCATGTCGGCATGATACTTTTCAGCCGAACGGGCAATGATTACCGTCTTAACGAAGAGGGTAAGCAGTTGCTCGCTGAGATTGAGCAACCTTTCGACCAAATGATGTCGGCATTTGAGCGACGCAGCAAGCCTCAAAAGATGAAATTGTTTGTGGGTGTTCCGATGTCATTTGCGACTGCCTGGCTAATCCCTCGCCTCGACCTATTTCGTAAGGCCAATCCGGATATCGACTTGCGGCTCGACACATCCGGCTCTCCGTATAAGAAGCTGGGCGACAGCGTGGATGCCATTATCGTTTTCGCCGACGAAAGTAGCGCCAAGATCCAATTCCAGCCTCTGCGGCGGCAAGGTGCTTTTACTGTAGCAAGAGCGAGCATCGTCGACCCGCTTGATGGCTTGCGTAAAACACTGAGCGATACGCCTTTGCTTGTTCACCGAGGTTTGCCGCATATCCTTGATAAATGGATGGACGCGGTCGGTTTGCCCCGCAGTTTTAAACTCAACATCGATCAATTTGATGACGGGCGGCTGCTTATTGCCGCGGCGAAAAGCGGACTTGGGATGGCCCTGGTGCTCGAGGACATGCTGAATTTTTATGGCAGCGACACCGGTTTAGTCCGACCGTTCGGCGAATATGTACAAACCCCGTTCAGCTATTCGTTTGCAGCAAAGCCAATTTCAGGCAACCATCGCGCGGCAGAGCGTTTCCGCAATTGGATCACAGAAGAGACGCGTAAGGACGCCGAAGCGTC
>JALZVZ010000134.1 GCA_023299945.1 Altererythrobacter sp.
TGAAACGCACGGTCGAGGATCGATTCGGCCATGTCCGCCTGCGCGGCGAATTATCCGGCGTAAAACGCGCGGCATCGGGGCATGTTTATTGCGCGCTGAAGGATGAAAAGGCGGTCATCGACGGGGTAATGTGGCGCGGCAATGCAGGGCGGCTGGCGTTCAATCCTGAAGATGGCTTGGAGGTGATCGCAACCGGCAAGCTGACGACTTATGCGGGCCGGTCGAAATATCAGATCGTAATCGATAGCCTAGAGATTGCGGGCGAGGGCGCGCTGCTGGCTTTGCTGGAGAAAACGCGTCTCCGCCTAGAGGGTGAGGGATTGTTTTCGCCTGAGCGCAAACAGCGGTTACCGTACCTGCCGGCAACCATTGGCGTTGTGACTTCACCAACCGGATCGGTTATTCGCGATATTCTGCACAGGTTGGCGGATCGTTTCCCCAGTCAAGTTCTGGTGTGGCCGGTGCTTGTCCAAGGTGACGGCGCAGCAGGTCAGGTTTCCGCGGCAATACGAGGTTTTGATGCGCTTGAGGCAGGCGGAGCGATTCCTCGACCCGACCTTGTGATCGTTGCACGCGGCGGCGGGTCTATCGAGGATTTGTGGAGTTTCAACGAGGAAAGCGTTGTTCGCGCCATCGCGCAATGTACCATTCCGGTTATTTCTGCTATTGGTCACGAGACCGATACGACTTTGGCAGATCATGCCGCTGACAAGCGCGCGCCAACACCGACTGCTGCTGCGGAAATGGCCGTTCCTGTACGCGCCGATCTCGCGGCGTTTCTGGGTGATTTGGCCAATCGGCAATCGCGCGCCATTTACCGCCCGATTGAACTGGGGCGCGAGCGCTTGGAGGCCCGCGTCAAGCGTATGCCTGCGCGCGAACAATTGCTCCAACCCCAAGCCCAGCGCCTCGATGATCTGGCCGACAGATTGCGCCGAGGGCTGACGGATCGCGCATCCGAAGGGCGCATGCGACTGGCAGGCACAGCATCGCGGCTGTCCCCGCAATTGCTTGGCCGAAGCGTTCAGGATGCACGCGCTAAGCTGAATAATGCGCGCCTTTTGCCGCAATTGGTGACGCGGCCAATGGCGGAGCAACGCGCGAAATTGGATGCTTTGGCGCGGCTTGCCAGCCAGTTTCATCCCGAAAAGCCGCTAGAGCGCGGCTATGCGATTGTCCGCGATAGCGCGGGCGTGGCGGTCACTTCGCGCAAAGTGGCGGCGACGCATGCGGCATTGGGCTTGCAGTTCGCTGATGGTGTGTTGGATGTGGTGGCTGAAGATGGGCCCAAAGCTCAGGCCAAAGCTCAGGCCAAAGTTCAGGCCAAACACCCCCCTCAAAACGAGGCCAATCAAGGCCAGACGAAGCGACCTCCTGTACAATCGAGTGTAAAATCTGCTCCAAAACGGCCCAAACCTGAGACAAACTCGGCACAAGATGATTTGTTTGGATAGCCAAGCCTGCTAAGCAAAGCCCCATGTTGATGTCTTCCAAAAACGACACGCCCGGCGATGATGGCGCGAAATTGCATTATGCCCCCGGCTCATTCCGTGTGATCAAACCGGGCAAGCATGTCTATTGCGCGATGTCTGGCGCTGCGATCAGGCTTGAGGATTTGTGCTATTGGAGCGCGGAATTTCAAGAGGCTTATGCGACCTGTGCGTTGGCGACGCAGCGGCTGACTCAGCAGGTTGAAAAATGAAGCTCACAAGTAAGATCATGGGTTTGTCTGTTGTTTGCGCGGCCTTGACTGCATGCAATGGCACGGCGGTGGAGAGTGGTCAGGCTTCGGTTTTGGCGACGCCGGCTGCGGCGGCAACGCCAACAATTGTGCAAGCTCCGCCTGCCGCGCCGCCTGAACCAATAGGCCCTCAAAAATTCATCTATAATGGCGAGCTAACCCAAGGTGGTTGGATCCGCGGCCAAGTGCCTGCTCGCACCGTCAGCGCGCGTCTCGGTGACCAAGAGCTCACGCTGGATGATCAAGGCAATTTCTTCGCCGCGTTCGACCGCGACATAGGCTCCAGCGTCACTTTATCGGCATTGCTGTCCACTGGCAGCACTCAGGATGCGGCGCTGAGCATCGCTCCGCGCCAATGGAATATTCAACGCGTTAATACGAACCGTGGGCGGGGCCGCAATCTCGAAGCCTATTGGAAAAAGCGCGAGCCAGAACACAATGCGATTGTTGCAGCCCGCGCCAAGCAAACGGGTGCGCAGGGTTGGAAGCAGGATTTTATCTGGCCGGTAAAGGGGCGGATCTCTGGCAAGTTCGGTCGGCAGCGCATCTATCGTGACGAAGCCGGCAGCTATCACTCCGGCCTCGATATCGCCCCAGGCAATGGCGTGCCGTTTGTCACTCCTGCTGATGGCGTTGTCGTATTGGCACGCACGGGTTTCAGCATAGAAGGCGGGTTGATCATCATCGACCACGGTGCCGGGCTTAACAGCGCATTTCTGCATGCTTCCAAGCTGGCGGTCACAGAAGGTCAAAGCGTGCGCCAAGGCCAATACATCGGCAATGTCGGATCAACCGGGCGGTCAACCGGCCCGCATTTGCATTGGGGTCTGAAATGGAATGATGCGCGTATTGATCCGCTGCTGTTTGTTGGCCCGCAATAGATTTGTCCGCGCTGCATAGATCACTGTGATGCGCCGTTTTCGATTGTTTTGTATTGTTTTGGTGGCGCTGGGGATAGCCCCGGGCACATGGCTGCGCACGCATGTTCCGCCGCCTGATTTTGGTGCGCCGCTGCGTATCGCGCCGCTTAAGCTGGACGCTTTCGCCGTCGCCCATGCGATTAAGGGCGATGTTGAGCTGCTGGGCGCCTGGAAATTGACCAGCAAGAATGCGCATTTTGGCGGCTATTCTGCGCTGGTGAACTTGGGTGATGGGCGCTTGCTCGCGGGCAGTGACCGGGGCCGATTGTTAGAATTGCCTGTGCCGGACAAGGCGGCCTCCAAGACCTCTGTTCGCTTTGACTTTTTCGCCTCAACCAATGGCGGCCCTAAAATTTACGCCGATATAGAGGCGTTGGAATATGATCCTGCGACTGGTTTTGTCTGGGGCTCATATGAGGATTCGGGC
>JALZVZ010000135.1 GCA_023299945.1 Altererythrobacter sp.
GCGCCGGGATATTGTGGCTTGTGCGTGAACCCTTGATGGAGCTGATTGGGCAGTTAGCCCCTTCAGATGACATTTCGGAAGCGGAAGCAGAAAACACCGCTAAGACGACGGAAAACACACCATGAGTTTGGATCAAAAGCGACTAATCCTCCGCGATAAAATTGAGGCTAGCAAGCAACGCATTGCCGACAATGGTATTGTTGCCGAAGCCAAAGAGGCGGCGGATGATGCTTCAAACACCGCCAAGGAAATGATCGAGAAACACCCCTTCGCGATCCTTGCTGGTGCAGTTGCGATTGGCTTGGTCATCGGTTCAAGCGGGAAGAAGTCTGCGGTGAAAGCCGCCACAAAGCCTGTAAAAAAGCCGAGTGTTGCGATCAAATTGCTCAAAGAAGCCGCCATCGCGTATGGCCTCAAGTTGATGGACAATGCGCGCAAAGAGGGCGAGGCTATTCGAGCAACTGTGAAGGATCGTACCTAGCGCCCTTGCGCCTTACGTGACGTCGGCTAAGAGCGGGGCAGTATATAAGTGCCCACCCCTAGGGTGCGCCCTCAATTCTAGCGTAGGAAGGCTCAGCATGGGCGAACAAACAGCCAAACAGGAACTTTATCTCGTGATGGGCGGCAAAGTCGTCGATCCGCAATCCTATGAATTTCAAGATCCCGAAAGCCTTCATCTTGCTGGCGTGTACAGCGATTTTGAAGCCGCAGAAGACGCATGGCGCGGGAATGCTCATCGCACCGTTGATGATGCGGAAATGAAATATGTCATCGTGCATCTTCATAAGTTGCTCGACCCAGAAGTTGGCTAACCATGCACTACGCTATCCGACCCTATCAGGATCAGGATGCAGAGTGCCTGTCGCAAATTTGCCTAGCGGCCATAATTTCAATCGGAAGCCATGCCTACACTGCGGAGCAAGTGTCCGCTTGGTCTGCCCGTCATCCCGGCGCGGATCGTTATCGCGAGCGTGTGTCTGATGGTGCCATGATTTGGTGCGCGGTTGATAAAAGCGACACGCCTGTGGCCTATGCACTGTTAGAGCTCGATGGGCACCTCGATCACCTCTACAACCACCCAGATCACACGCGCCAAGGTTTGGCGATAAGACTGTTAAGCGCAGCAGAAACTGGCGCGGCTCAGCTGGGTGTTTCGCGGCTCTATACAGAGGCAAGTGAACTGGCGCGTTCCACTTTTGAGCGCGCTGGTTATGTCATGCTTCATCGGCGTAACTTCGATATTGAAGGCACACCCATTCACAATTACGCAATGGAAAAATCAATCAGATGAATTCAATTTTTTCGACAAGGTAGAATTTGTCGCCAGATGGCACGGTGACTTCGATCTCGTTACCTTTGCTGCGTCCGATCAATGCGCGCGCCAAAGGCGAGCTATATGAGATACGGCCCTTGGCAGCATCTGCCTCTGTTTCGCCTACAATCTGATATTTGATCGGCTTATCATTGTCGTCGAGCAAAGTGATGGTTGCGCCAAACACAATGCGGTCGCCCGACAAAGATGTGGGGTCGATAATTTGCGCGCGGCTTACCTTACTTTCCAGATCGGAAATATACGCTTCGACTTGCCCCTGACGCTCTTTCGCGGCGTGATATTCCGCGTTTTCTGACAAATCGCCATGCGCACGGGCTTCTTCGATTGCATCAACAATCACTGGGCGTTCTGCACGAAAGGCTTTCAGATCCGCCATGAGCGTCTCGTAACCTTCGGCCAGCATTGGCACCTTATCCATCGCCATATTCCGTTCTATCTTATCGCCCTACCCGCGCCCAGTATTGGTCATTTCGGCAATGCTTCTAACCGGCCGCACGCGCTCTTATTGAAGGAGGAAAGCGGCCATAGATGCTCGAAATGTGTGGGAAGAGCTTATGTTATTTCTAACTATAATAGTCTTGCAATGAGCACACTTCAAGGTCGCTGGCCTTTACGGCCTTAATCGCCGCTGCTGCAGCAACCGAAGCGGTGGCTGTTGTGTAGTATGGAACCTTTTCCGCCAAGGCAGATGCTCGGATTGATTTGGAGTCCATAAGGCTCTGCCAACCTTCTGTTGTATTGAAGATCAAATCGACCTCGCCGTCGATGATTTTGTCGACGATATGCGGCTGACCTTCAGCAACCTTATTGACGCGTTCAACAGCTAGGCCTTGTTCTGCCAGATAGCTTTGCGTGCCGCCGGTGGCAATGACGGTAAAGCCTTGCTCGATCAGATCTCTGACCGCTGGCAATACAATTGCCTTGTCTCCTGATTTCACTGAGACAAACAACGTCCCGCTTTCGGGCAGAATATTGCCGGCACCCAATTGCGATTTCATAAATGCTGCTTCAAAAGTCCGGTCAATTCCCATGACTTCGCCGGTGGACTTCATCTCCGGTGTTAAGATGGGGTCCGCGCCGGGGAAGCGGGCAAATGGGAACACAGCCTCTTTCACCGCCATGTAAGGGAACTCGCGTTTGAACGGCTCAAACGTGCTGAGTTTTTCACCAGCCATCACACGTGCGGCGATCTTGGCTACTTGCTGACCGATGGCTTTGGCAACGAAAGGCACAGTTCGGCTCGCACGCGGATTGACCTCAATCAGGTAAACTTCGCCCTCTTTGACCGCAAACTGGACATTCATCAGGCCAACTACGCCCAATGCCATCGCCAGCGCCTCTGCCTGGCGCTCCATTTCTTCAACGATTTCTTTGGGCAATGAATACGGCGGCAAAGTGCACGCGCTGTCGCCAGAATGAACGCCTGCCTCTTCGATATGCTGCATAACGCCTGCGATGCGGACTTCTTCGCCATCACACAAAGCATCAACATCGCATTCGGTTGCATCACGCAAATATTGGTCAACCAGAACGGGGTTATCCCCGGACACATTCACCGCAGTTTTGATGTAATTGTCCAATTGCGCTTCGCTATCGACTATTTCCATCGCGCGGCCGCCAAGGACATAGGACGGGCGCAGCAATACGGGATAGCCGATGCGCGACGCCACCGCGGCAGCCTCATCACGGCTGTAAGCAATGCCATTTTCTGGCTGCTTCAAGCCAAGCTGATTGACCAGTTTTGCAAAACGTTCGCGGTCTTCTGCCAAATCGATCGCATCGGGCGACGTGCCAAGGATTGGAATGCCCGCATCCTCAAGCGCCTGCGCCAATTTTAGCGGAGTTTGCCCGCCATATTGCACGATTACGCCAACCAGATCGCCAGTGGATTGCTCAAGTTTCAAAATTTCGAGAACATCTTCAGCGGTCAGTGGCTCAAAATACAATCGGTCAGATGTGTCATAATCGGTGGAGACAGTCTCTGGATTGCAATTGACCATAATCGTCTCAAAGCCTGCTTCTTCCAGTGCAAAGCACGCATGGACGCAGCAATAATCGAACTCGATCCCCTGCCCGATGCGGTTCGGCCCGCCGCCGAGGATGACGACTTTCCGGCGATCTGATGGAGCCGCTTCGCATTCCGCCTCGCCAAAGGTTGGCGCTTCATAGGTTG
>JALZVZ010000136.1 GCA_023299945.1 Altererythrobacter sp.
ATTGATGCCTGTCTCACGCGCGGAAAGCCGGGCGAAACATACAATATTGGCGGCGGGGCCGAGCTGCCGAATATGGCCGTGATTGATGCAATTTGCGCCGAGGTGGACAAAGCTTTTGCCGAGATCACAAGGCTGTCAGAACGCTTTCCAAACGCACCCGCAGCAAAGGGTCAGCTTACAAACTCGCTGAAGACCTATGTTGAAGACAGGAAGGGCCACGATCGCCGCTATGCGATTGACGAAAGCAAAGCGCGCGCTGAATTGGGTTACAGCGCGCAGTGGAGCTTTGCCGAAGGTTTGGGGCAAAGCTTGAAATGGTATTTGGACAATGAGAACTGGTGGCAGCCGCTGCTCAAGAGCTGATCTCTACTAGACTCGCTCCGCCAGTTTAATCGCGGCGCGACAACCCAACCGGATGACGCCAGAAAGCAGCGGATAGGCCGGTGCCTTCTCTGCTCCAGCGGCCAAAGCTGCATCGCGGTGCTCACGCTCATCCTCGCGGAAATCTGCGATCATTTCGGCAAGCTCTGGATCAGAGCCGCTTTCCTCCAGCAGATCCAATTGATCGGAATAATGCTTGTCGATTTCGGTTTCGACCGCCGCAGTGCAGGCCATCGCTGCCTCTGGGCCAAGCAGCGCCGTTCCTGCACCCAAAGCGTAACCCGCGACCGACCAAAACGGCCGCATCACGGTCGGGCGAACGCCGCGCTCTGCCATCAACCGGTCAAATTCCTCGCGGTGGCGTTCTTCTTGCGCGGCCATGCCGGCGATTTCTTGGCTATGCGGTCCGCGATTGCCCATCACAGCCAATTGCCCGGCATAAATCCGGTTTGCGCCAAATTCGCCAGCTTGATCAACGCGGATCATGCGGTGGATTGTCTCTTTGTCCATGCTTAAGTCCTTACGCCTTTGCAGTGCGCTTCAAAAGCGCGAAGATTGCAAGTGCGCCTGCGCCCGAAACAAGGAAATTCCAACCCGCCAGCGAAATGCCAAACACATCCCACGGCGCGACATCACACCGCACTATCGGCGCATCCAGAATGGCATCGAGCGCGCTGCCTGAACCGCTTGTCACAGGCAAAGCGCAGGCGGTGATCCCTTCCCACCAGCCATATTCAACGCCGGCATGAAAACCGCCAATCAAACCTGATGCGAGCACCGCGAGCGCTGCCAAGCCAAGCAGCAATCGTTTAGGCGCAGCCACAAAAGACAGCCCCGCCAAGGCGATCGCGGCAAAATGCGGATAACGCTGCCACCAACACATCTCGCACGGGAAAAGCTCGAATCCATATTGCGACACATAAGCCCCGCCCAGCAATGCTGCGGGCAGGCCGAGCGCAATCCATTGAGCGCGTTTTAGGGAATTATCCGTCATCCCTCGTGCCTTAGCCGCTTAGCCTGTCTACTGCGAGGAGGTTTTCTGCTCTTTCAAAGCAACCGAGCTTGGCGTGGTGCGCCGCAAGGTTTCCATCGCATAATGCAATTGGAAGTCCTCAACCCCCTGCTCTTTCAGTTCTTCAGCGGTCAGTTTGAAGCGCGGATCGTCGATTTTGTCGCTTTCCAGCGCCTCATCTTCCAACCCCAGTTCATTGACCAAATGCCCGCGCAAATCACTCTCGCGCATCACATATTTGCTGCGCTTGGCCAGATCAGGATCAGACAATTGCGGCACAGCGATATCGGGCTTAATCCCGCCTTCTTGCACCGAATGACCCGACGGCGTGTAATAGCGTGCGGTTGTCAATTTCAGCGCAGCTTCGCGGCCTTGACCAAGCGGTAGCAGTGATTGGACCGAGCCCTTGCCGAAACTGCGCTCGCCCATCACCAACGCGCGGCGGTGATCTTGCAATGCGCCTGCAACAATTTCAGAGGCAGAGGCAGAGCCCGCGTCAATCAGCACGATCAGCGGAACGCCGGTCGCGATATCGCCGCGAAAAATGCTTTCAGCATCATAGAGCAGCGTTTCGCCGCGAGCGCGTCCGCGCTGCGATACGATGCGGCCTTTGGAAAGGAACAGATCAGACAAAGCGACCGCTTCATCCAAGGAGCCGCCCGGATTGCTGCGCAAGTCAAGGACGAGACCGTTTACACGGCCCGTCGCCTCTTTCTGGATGGCTTCCCATGCGCCCAGAACATCTCTGCCGACATCGCGCGAGAATTCATTGACGGTAACAACGCCAATATTGCCATCGGCGACCGTATGCGTGACGGGCTCCAGCTCAATCACGCCGCGGGTGACGGAAACATCGAACGGCTCATCACGGCCGGGGCGGAAAATCGTCAGATTGATCGCTGTGCCAGCCTTGCCTCGCATCTTGGATACTGCATCATCCAGCTTGCCGCCATAAATCAATGTGCCGTCCAAATGGGTGATGTAATCACCTGCTTTCAAGCCAGACTTTTCAGCCGGACTGCCGCGAAATGGTGAGATCACTTTAACCGCGCCATCATCGAGCATTACCGACAGGCCGAGGCCTGAATAATTGCCATCAATCAACGTCTCAAGCCGCTGCAAATCGGATCCGTCGACATAGGCGGAATGCGGATCAAGCGAGGCCAGCATACCGTCAATTGCGCCGCGGATCAGCTGCTCGTCTTCAACCGGCTCCACATAATGCCGTTTAATTTGCTGATAGGTCGCAAACAATTTGGCAAACTCTGGTCCGGCGCGCCCATCGACTTGCGCCATGGAAATGGTGGCCGTTGGCAGGATCGCAACCGCTGTCACGAGCGCAGCACTGCGCAGAAGAGGGGCAAATTTCATAAGCGAGGGTAGCTCCTGATAGATCTCATAACCGCAATATATACTGCGTTCGTTCCAGAGCATATCGCGCATTGCCCCTTAACGCCAGATGAGAGAGGCATGGAAACGCTCTTTGCGTTCCTTTTTGGGGCAGGCGCGCTCGCGTATATTACTGGCGGTATACGCTGCCTTTAAATTATTAAAAAATTAAAGGAATTCCAGCGGGTTAACCGGCTTTCCATCACGCCGCAATTCCCATGTGACAGAGGGTTTGTCATCGGCTGCAACGCCCAATGGGCTGCCCCGCGCCAATTGCGCACCTGCGTCAACATCGCTGCGCGCTAGGCCCGTTATCAGGCTGGTCCAACCGGTCGCGTGCTCAATAATAATGATTCGTCCAAAGCCTTTATAGGGCCCAGAAAAAGCCACACGCCCGCCCGCAGGGGCAACAATCTGCGCGCCTGATGATGGAGCGATCACTACACCAGTGGAACGCACACCGGCTTCGCTTTTCTCGCCAAACCCGGTGATTGTGCGCCCTTGCACGTGCAATTGCATCTCCAAGGGTGCGGCACTGGAAGCCGCAGGCTCAGCAGCGTCTGTGACCGCTTCTGTTTGGTCACCACCCAATCCGACATCAATGGATGGCGATGTCACATCAGAAACAGGGGCGATTTCTGGCTGCGCTGGACGCACGACCGGCCCGGATAATTGCGCCAATTCTGCTCGCAATGCGCTTACCTCGCCCAATTTTCCGACCAAAGCATCCAAATCGCGGGCCTCCTCGGCCAAAGCCAGGGCGCGCTCTTTTTCGCGGACGGCAATGCCGCTGGCCTGCTGTGATGTGGCTTGCTGGCTACGCGAAATGGCCGCCAATGCGGTGCGGCGCTCGGCCAGCAGGCGCTCGCCGCCTTGCAATTTTGCCAGCTGCGCATTGGTGCCCCGCTCCAGCTCTTGGCCGCGCTCAATATCCTTGCGCAGATCCGCTGTACGCGCGCGCACCAGCGGCACCGTGCTGTCGAGAACCGCGCGGACATAAATCGTGTCTTTCAATGATCCCGGGCGCAAAGCAGACAAAGCCAATGGCCTGCGCGCCATATTCTGCAAAGCGCCGGTCAGCCGCACCAAGGGACGCTGGCGCACAGCGAGCCGAACGTTCAAAGCGCGGCGTTCTTGGCCAATCAAAGTCAGGCGCGCATTGGTGGCGGCAATTTCCGCTTCCGCCTGCTGGATACGGGCGGCCAGAGCCGCCGCTTGGCGCTGGGTTTTATCCAAAGCTGCGCCAGCGTTTTGCGCCTCTGCGGTGAATTGGTCAGCGCGTTTCGCCGCATCAGCTTGCGCCTTTGTGGCCCGCGCCAAAGCCGCGCGCGCCTCGGCTGGATCATCAACGCCCGCTTCAAAACCGGTCACGCTGCGCTGAGCAATTACGCTAGCGGGCCATCCGCCCAGCGCAAAAAGAAGCACAAACAGACCGGCAAGCCAGATGAGGCCAAATGAGGCCAAAAGGGAGATCACAGGCTTGGACGCGGTTCGCATGAGCCTATCCTGCCCTATGATAGGGGTGTCCGGCAAGGATAGTCGTGACGCGGTACAATTGCTCCATTAACATCGCACGGGCCAGCAAATGCGGCCAAGTCGCATTGCCAAACGCCAGCAATAGATCGGCATCGGCTCGTTCCGCTTTGGAATGACCATCGGCTGCGCCCAGAATAAAGCGCGCCTCGCGCATACCGTCATCGCGCCAATTGCCAATGATTGTGGCGAGCTCTTCAGACGATAGATTTTTGCCGCGTTCATCGAGCAAAACGGTTTTGTTTGGTGTCTGCGGATCAGGAATTTTTCCGCCAATCTCAGGCAGTTCCGTCAGCTTTGTGGGCCAAGTGATCCGCTTGTCATAGCGCGCGACCAACTCTGCCTCAGGTGAGCGAGCAATCTTTCCGCGAGCGATAACGTGCAGCAGCATTGAAAGAACCCCTCTGCAAAAACCTCGGTCTGCTTTGCGGACCGCAAGGGCGCCTGCCCGCCCGCAGCGACGCGGCCTTTAGGCCGTATGAGCGAGGATACGCGCTGGCGAAACGCAGTAAGTGAAATTCAACCCTAAACCGAGCTTCCCGTGCCGCCCTCACCCTCAGCCTCATTGGCGCCAAATCCCCACATCCGTTCCAGATTGTAGAATTGGCGCACTTCGGGGCGGAACAAATGGACGATCACATCGCCCGCATCAATCAGCACCCAATCGGCTGTTGGCAGACCTTCGATGCGCGATGGGCCAAAGCCTTCTTGCTTCAATTTTTCAGCCAATTTCTGTGCCATAGCCGAAACTTGCCGTGTCGAGCGGCCCGATGCGATCACCATATAATCGGCGATGGACGATTTGCCTTCCAATGGAATGCTGACCAAATCCTGCGCTTGATCATCATCGAGCTGTTTCAGGACAGCTGCATGCATGTCGTGCTTAGAATTGGCCATTAGGGCATTTGCTTTCGTCGTAAGATTGGGCACCGAGATAATGGGCGGTGCCGAGTGGGTTTGCGCCTGTTGCATAGGCTTTATAATCTCTTTTTCGGTCGATAGGAAAGGGGGTTCGCCAAAGAGCGTGGGCGAGCGCGTGAGCGCGCGCGAAAGGCTGCCTCATACTGCACCCGGCGATTCGATCAAGCCCCGCCCTTGATTCGGGCGTTCTATCAAACGGTGTGTAAGCGGATCGCGCAATATTGGGCCTGCATATTGCTCTGCCCAATCAGGATTACCGCGCCGCAAAGCCGTGGCCGAGCGCGGGTCTGGATCAAACCGCAAGGTCGCCAATGCGGGCGCGCTGCTCAAGCTATCGGACCGCAAATTCGCGGCGGGAACATGGAACCGGCGCAGCCACCCCATCGCGGGGCTAGTCATGGCCGCTGCATCATAACCAGGGCGCGCAATCACCGCGATCGGCATGCGCCGCGCGATCCCGCGCCAATCGCGCCACAGGTGAAATTGCGCCAAATTATCAGATCCCATCAGCCAGACAAATTTCTTGGCCGGATAACGCTGTGTGAGCGCTTTCAGCGTTTCGGATGTGTAGCGCGTGCCCAAGTCCCGCTCGATCACCGTGGGCACAATCCGCGCGCGGCGCGCCTGTTCTTGTGCCGATGCAAAGCGTGCAGATAAGGGCGCCATACCCGCCTTCGCCTTCAAAGGATTGCCAGGCGAAACCAGCCACCAAACCGCATCCAGCCCCAATGCCTCCATCGCAAACAAGGTGATGCGCCGATGCCCGCCATGGGCCGGATTAAAGCTACCGCCAAGCAGCCCGATACGGGTGTTTCGGTAAGTCAGCGCCGTGAACTCATGCCCAAACTCATGCCCAGACTCATGGGCGCGCCTGGCCGCTGCCGCGCACCAGCCATTTATACGTCGTCAAACCCTCAAGCGCGACCGGCCCGCGCGCATGCAAGCGCCCTGTGGCAATGCCAATTTCTGCGCCCAATCCAAATTCAGCCCCATCGGCAAATTGCGAGGACGCATTATGCATCACAATCGCGCTGTCGACTTCATTCAAAAACTGCGCCGCTGCGCCATCATCATCAGCGATAATCGCATCGGTATGCCCAGAGGAATGGCGCGCAATATGAGCAAGCGCTGCGTCCATGCCGTCAACAATCGCAACCGACAAAACGGCCTCCAGATATTCCGTGTCCCAATCTTCAGCGCTCGCAGGGGTAATCCGCGCATCCAGCGCCTGCGCCCGGGCATCACCCCGCAAGGCACAGCCGCTATCGAGCAATGCCGCCACTAAAGCGGTCGATCCACCAAACTGCGTATCAATCAACAGCGTCTCCATCGCCCCGCATATGCCCGTGCGCCGCATTTTGGCATTAAGCGCCACTTCGCGCGCCATCGCCTGATCAGCGGAGGCATGCACATAGGTGTGACAAATGCCGTCCAGATGGGCCAGCACAGGCACACGCGCATCGGCTTGAACGCGGGCAACCAGCCCCTTGCCGCCGCGCGGGACAATCATATCGATCAGGCCCGCTGCTGACAGCATCGCACCAACAGCTGCGCGGTCTTGTGTCGGCAGCAATTGCACGGCCCCTGACGGCACGCCGCCTGCCGTCAATCCAGCAATCAAAGCGGCGTGAATTGCGCGGTTAGAATGCACCGCCTCGCTCCCTCCTCGGAGGATAGCGGCATTGCCTGCCCGCACGCATAATGCCGCTGCATCAGCGGTAACATTGGGCCGGCTTTCATAGATGATCCCAATGGTCCCAATCGGCACGCGCACACGCGATAGTTTGAGGCCATTGGGCCGCTCGCTTTGATCAATCACCTGGCCGACCGGATCATCCAATTTCGCCACCGCCTCAACCGCGCTGGCGATGCCTTCCAGCCGCGCTTCGTCCAGCTTCAAACGGTCGAGCATGGCAGGGGCTAAGCCGTTTTCCTTGCCCGCTGCCAAGTCCTGCACATTGGCGGCGAGAATTGCATCTGAGCCTTCGCGCAAATGCGCCGCTGCCAGCATCAAAGCATGCGCGCGGTCGCCGCTGCTCATGGCGGCAAGCTGGCGCTGGGCTGCACGACCATTGCGTGCGATTTGCTCAATAGTTTCAGCGATCGATGATGGTTTCGGTAACGTCATAGCCTGCCGAATAGCAGCGCGGGCCGCCCGTGTCAGCGCACAATTTGCTGCACCGCCAGCCCAAAATCAGGTAAGAATCGGTAAGC
>JALZVZ010000137.1 GCA_023299945.1 Altererythrobacter sp.
CTCGTCGAACAATTCAGTGCAAACCATCGACACAACATCCGCTCCAATACCTTGCGCTTCAAGCTGAGCAGCACATTCCGCCGCCAAATGCACTTCGCTGCCCGTGGCTATCAACACGACTTTGCGCTCGGCTTGTGCGGACTTGAGGCGGTAACCGCCCCGACCTGAAAGGTTTTCGGCAGAGGCCTCTAAGCGCATTTGTGGCAGACCTTGGCGTGAAAGAGCCAGAACGGTTGGCCGATCACGCTGTTCCAACGCCAGCTTCCAGCACTCCGCTGTCTCAACCGTATCGGCAGGACGCATGACTAAGACATTGGGCATAGCGCGCAACGATGCTACATGCTCGACCGGTTGGTGGGTCGGCCCATCTTCGCCCAAACCAATCGAATCATGCGTCATCACATAGACAACGCGCTGCTGTTGAAGCGCAGAGAGACGGATCGCGCCGCGCGCATAATCGGTGAAGACCAAGAACGTCCCGCCATAAGGGATAACGCCCCCATGCAGCGCCATTCCGTTCATTGCGGCGGACATGCCAAATTCGCGGATGCCCCAGTAAAGATAGCGCCCAGAATAATCGTCGGCAGAGAACGCCTCAATACCGCCCGCTTTGGTGTTGTTCGAACCGGTAAGATCCGCACTGCCGCCGATGGTTTCGGGCATGGCAGTGTTAATCGCGGCCAGCGTCATTTCGCTTGCCTTGCGGGTAGCCACCTTTTGCGGCTCTGCAATCAGCGCAGCGATGTGGTCGCCAATCGGATCCCCTGCTGGCAAATCACCTGCCATACGTCGTTCAAATTCGGCTTTGTGCTCAGATGCATTCAAACGCTCTAGCCAAGCGGCTCTGGCCTGATGACCTTTTGCGCTTGCATCAAGCCAATCTTTGCGAATGTCTTGCGGAACATCGAACGGTTCATGCGCCCAGCCAAGTTCTGCTCGGGCAGCGGAGATTTCATCCGCACCCAATGGTGCGCCGTGGGTTGCGCTAGTGCCTTGCTTGTTCGGGGCGCCCTTACCAATCACCGTCTTACAAGCGATAAGTGAGGGGCGTTCTGAAGCCACCGCTTCATCCATTGCCCGAGCGATGTCAGCAAAATCATGACCGTCGCATTCGGTGACATGCCAACCGGTGGCAACATAGCGCGCTTTAATATCTTCTGAAGTAGATAGATCAGTAGAACCATCGATCGTGATTGCATTGTCGTCCCAAAGGACATTCATATGGCCAAGCTTGTGATGACCGGCGAGCCCGATGGCTTCGTGGTTGATCCCTTCCATCAGGCAACCGTCGCCAGCAATCACCCAAGTGTTGTGATCAACCAGCTCATCGCCGAACACCGCGTTCAAATGGCGCTCTGCCATGGCCATACCAACCGCCATTGCTAACCCTTGCCCAAGCGGGCCTGTGGTGGATTCCACCCCGTCCAGCAGGAAATTTTCAGGGTGACCCGCGCAGGGGCTGCCGATTTGGCGGAAGTTCTTTATGTCTTCAATCGTCGGCGCATCATATCCGGATAGATGCAGCAGCGAATAAATCAGCATCGAGCCGTGCCCTGCCGAAAGCACAAAACGATCGCGATCAGCCCAGTGCGGATCAGCGGCGTCATATTTAAGATAGTTCGACCACAGTACCGTCGCCACGTCTGCCATGCCCATCGGCATGCCCGGATGGCCTGAATTCGCGGCCTGAACAGCGTCCATCGAAAGAGCGCGAATAGCATTGGCCATTGATTGCATTTGGGCGGTGTTGAGGCTCACTTGGGCGAAGCTCCTGATTGTTTGAGCGGATTGGCACATTATCCGGCCCACCCGGCGCATCGATTCGGTGCGCGTGGAAGCCTTTGCTGAGCAGGCAATTGAGGTCAAGGCGATCTTGGGCGCATTTCCCGCCTGCCGACCGCATGGACGCGCTCTGCACCGAAATAAGAGACAGCAGTCCGACACTTATCAACAGTTGCCCTGAAGACAGCGCCCCAAAGTTTTGCACCAATTGCGCATTCTTGATAATTTGCACTTATGGAACGAGCAACACCCCAAACTGCAGCAGAACAAGCCATGGCGCGGATCACCGCTGCGCTCGGCCGAATAGAGGCTGCAGCAGACAAGCTAGCCAGCCCCGCGCACACTGCGGATGGCGGCACAACAGATGCAGGTTCAAATGCCAAAGTTATGGCCTTGGTGAACAAGCACGAAGCCATGCGCGAAGAGGTCGCCAGCACCATGCGCGAACTCGATTCAGTCATCACGAAATTGGAAATTTGAGCGTGAATCTATGAGCCAAGTCACTCTTCAAATCCTGGGGCGTCCCTACACTGTCAGCTGCGCAGAAGGCCAAGAAGCGCATATTGAGAAGCTAGGCGCGATGATCGCGGCAAAGCTGGATGACATGGACCAAACCGCACCGCAGCAAGATCAGAACCTCTTGTTTGCAGCGTTGTTTTTGGCCGATGAATTGGAGGAAGCCCGCAAGGCTGGCAAATCTTCAATCGAGCTTGAAAGCCAATTGGCCACTCTGAAATCTACGCAATCGACCACATCGGGCGATTTGCAAGAATTGCAGCTGGAACGTGATGCCCTCCTCAGCGAGCGCGATACAATGCGCGTTGACCACGAGGGGGCAAAAACAGAACTCGCTCAGGCTAAGGATGAGCTTGAAAAGGCAACTGCACGCCTGAGCCAAGCCAATGTCCAAATTGCGCAATTGGAAACGCAAAAAGCAGCGGTTGCGAAAGGCCCTAATCTGGCGCCTCAGCTGGAACAAATGGCCAATGCACTCGAAAAATGTGCGAGTAAGCTTGAGACGCAGGCCTAGGCACCCTAAATAGGTACATGGCGGGGCTGCCCGGCACGAGCCGTTTGAATATCCCCGAGGCTATAAGCAATCCAAGGGAGCTGTCCCTGCTTTAGGTTATGGGCCACTGCGTTCTTTATGAATGGAACCCGGGATTTAGAGTATACGGCGCCCACCTGACACTTAGGCGTCAGAGGATTTCTCGAGTAAACGACCCATGGTGGTTCCGCCACTTACTATGGAAATGGTATCTGCAATGCAAAGCGACAAATCCGAACTTCGAAAGCAGCTTCGGGCAGCGCGCAAGCGACATGTTGCAGCTCAGTCTGATGCCATTGGAGCGCTTCTATTTCATCGGCCTCCCTCCCCCTTGCTTGCAAAACTTGCGGCCGATCAAACCATAGGGCTTTATCACGCCAATGCATTTGAAGCGCCCGCGGCTGGCTATGCGAAGTTTTTTCACGAAGCTGGTCACAAGGTCGCTTTGCCATATTTTGCCGATCAAACCGCCCCGATGGAATTCCGCGAGCATATTGACCCGCATGGCGAAGGTGATCTGGAGGCCGGCCCCTACGATCTGATGCAGCCCGCCTCTGCTGCACGCACAATCAAACCCGATCTACTGTTTGTGCCATTGCTAGGGTTCACCGATAGCGGCGCACGACTGGGTCAAGGTGGCGGACATTACGATCGCTGGTTGGCGGCCCATCCCGGCACTTTGGCGATTGGTCTGGCCTGGGATGTGCAGCTATGCGAGGAAATCCCCACAGAGCCGCATGATATCGGCTTGGGCGCGATTATCACCCCCACACGCTTTTACGGACCTTTTTGATGCGCGAGACACCAACCTATAGAATTCCGCTTGGCATATTGCTGCTGTTTGTTGGCATAATCATCTATTCGGTGATTATTGCCCGCTATGCACCCGGCATTATGGGCGATTGGCCAACATGGCTGCAGACCATCATTTATTTGACGCTGGGCGTTGTGTGGCTGCTGCCGCTCAAGCGCTTTTTGATCTGGATGGAAACAGGCAGTTGGAGCCCGCCAAAGGGCTAAGCCCAAACCGGCTACATACTATGGGAGCCCGGAGGCGTTTTTCTCAATTTCCGCTGAAATTCCCAAGTGGCGCGAGTGACGAGACTTGAACTCGCGACCTCCGGCGTGACAGGCCGGCGCTCTAACCAACTGAGCTACACCCGCTTAAACTTGACCGTTCAAACTGTGGTTTGCACCGCTTGGGAGGGAGGCCATTAGGACGCGCCGGTTTGGCTGTCAACGGCTTCCATCAGCAATTCTCAATCATTTTTGCGCAACTTGTATCAAACCTATTGAGACAGCAGCAAAACAGGCGTTTCCACCAGCTTTTTGAACGCCTGAATAAAGCTGGCCGCGTCATATCCATCCACGACCCGGTGATCGCAAGAAATCGAGATATTCATAAGTTTGCGCTTCTCGATTCGTTCACCGCCATTGCCGTCAGATACGAACATAGGACGTTCAATAATCCTGTTCGGGCCAATGATCGCGACCTCTGGACGATTGATAACGGGCGTTGTCGCAACGCCGCCCAGTGGCCCAAGCGAAGTTAGCGTCAAGGTTGATCCCGAAAGCTCCTCTGATTTGGCCGAACCATCACGCGCAGCCTGCGCCAAGCGGCCAATCTCAGCGGCAATTTGCCAAACATTCTTTGCTTGGGCATCTTGGATCACTGGCACCATCAGACCACTGTCCGTCTGTGTAGCCATACCGAGATGCACAGAGCCATGACGGGTCACGATTCCTGCCTCGTCATCGAAGCGGGCATTGATCATCGGATAATCAGGGATCAGCTTACAGATCGCGGTGATCATCAGCGGCAACATAGTCAGCTTTGGCTTATTGCCGCGCGCGCTGTTCAAATCGGCGCGCATGCCCTCCATGTCGGTGACGTCCACTTCTTCAACATAAGAGAAGTGCGGAATGTTGCGCTTGGACGCGGCCATATTCGTAGCGATCCGCTTGCGTAGGCCGATAACTTTAAGCACCTCGTCACTGCGGGTGGCGCTTGCAGGCGAGAAACCTCCGCCCGAATTGTATGATAGGAACGCGTCCAGATCAGCATGGCGCACACGGCCATCTGCAGCGGCTTTCACCTCGCTCAGCTCAATACCAAGCTCGGAAGCCCGTTTGCGCACGGCAGGTGACGCGAGGGTTTTTTCAGATGGGTTCGCTTGCACCATTGCCGTTAGCTCTGGAGCGGGCTCAGCAACAGGGTCAGGTGCCTCGACAGGAGCTGGGGTTGCGATAGGCGCAGCCTCTACTTTTGCTTCGGGCTGTTGTGCCGGTTTAGTCGCAGTTGGCTCTTCCCCAGCGCCTTCGACCGTAATTTCCAGCAGCATAGCGCCCACCGCGACAACATCGCCAACTTCGCCAGCAAGAGCGCTGACCAAGCCATCAACGGGGCTTTCAATGTCGATGGTTGCCTTGTCCGTCATGACGTCAACCAGATGCTGGTCCTCGGATACAGTATCGCCGACTTTGACGTGCCATTCGACGACTTCCGCCTCGGCCACGCCCTCGCCCACATCGGGCATATTGAATGTGAATTTCGCCATGATGCTTACTCGCTCAAAATTTTGTCTATGGCCTCACCAATCCGAACCGGACCGGGGAAGTATGCCCATTCAAGGCTGTGGGGATAAGGTGTGTCAAAACCAGTGACGCGCTCAATCGGCGCTTCCAAATGATAAAAGCACCGCTCCATCACCAGCGCTGACAATTCCGCCCCAAAACCCGATGTACGCGTGGCTTCATGCACGATCAGGCAGCGACCCGTTTTCTCAACCGAGGCCTCAATTGCGTCGATATCCAGCGGCATAAGCGTGCGCAGATCAAGGATATCGGCATCCACGCCCTTCGCCTGACAAACAGCCTCGGCCACATGAACCATAGTGCCATAGGCAAGCACAGTTAGCGCCTCGCCTGATTGCACTTGGCGCGCTTTGCCAAGAGGGATTTTGTAGTGCCCCTCCGGAACGATGCTGTCGCGGTGTTTTTTCCACGGTTCAACCGGCTTGTCGTAATAACCTGTGAAAGGCGCATTATATATCCGCTTTGGCTCAAAGAAAATCACCGGGTCATTGTCTTCGATCGCTGCAATCAGCAAACCCTTTGCATCGTAGGGTGTTGCGGGGATCACTGTCTTCAAGCCAGCAACATGGGTAAACAATGCTTCCGGACTTTGGCTATGCGTTTGCCCGCCAAAAATCCCGCCACCAAAGGGTGAACGCACGGTCATTGGCGCGATGTATTCTCTCGCTGAACGATACCGCAGGCGAGCAGCCTCACTTATCAACTGATCGAGCCCGGGATAGATGTAATCTGCAAATTGAATTTCTGGAACGGGACGCAAGCCATATGCCCCCATACCAACCGCTGCACCGATGATCCCACATTCAGAGATTGGCGTATCGAAAACGCGGGTCTTGCCGAATTTTTCCTGCAAGCCAGCTGTCGCACGGAAAACGCCGCCAAAATAACCCACATCCTCGCCCATGATAATGACGTCGGGATCTTGTTCCAGTTTGATCGCGAGCGCCTCATTGATCGCCTCGATCATGTTGAGGCGGCGTTCGCCCTTTGGTTCAGATGCACTCATGAGGCATCTCCAAACTCATCGGCATCATAGGGCGGTGCATCGGGCCATTTAATTTCGCGCTCGCGCCGTGCTTGCTCAGCCTGTTCTTGCAAATGCCAAGGCAATTCCTCGAACACATCCTCAAACATGGTGCGGAAAGGATGATGAAGGCCGTGGCCAAGAATGCCGTTTTTCTCCGCATCTTTGGTCGCTAATTTTACAAGAGTGGCGCAGTCTGCATCCATAGCCTCTTGGCGTTCCTCATCCCATTCACCCAGCCCAATCATATGCTTTTTGAGACGCATCACCGGGTCGCCTAACGGCCATTCCTCGCGCTCTTGCGCACTTCGGTACCCCGATGGATCATCAGAAGTTGAATGCCCCTCTGCTCGGTAAGTGAAAAACTCAATCAATGTCGGGCCAGCATTGGCACGGGCACGGTTGGCTGCCCATTGCTGCGCGGCATAACACGCGAGTGCATCATTCCCGTCGACCCGCAATCCGGCAATGCCATAGCCCAAGGCTCGAGCAGCAAATGTCGTGCGCTCAGCGCCTGCAAAACCGGAGAAGCTGGAGATCGCCCATTGATTATTGACTACGTTCAAAATCACAGGCGCATTATATACAGCGGCGAATGTGCAGGCGGAGTGGAAGTCGCCCTCGGCCGTGCTGCCCTCGCCCACCCACGTTGCGGCAATCCGGCTATCGCCCTTTATTGCGCTGGCCATCGCCCAACCCACGGCTTGCGGGGTTTGTGTCGCGAGATTGCCGGAAATGCTGAAGAAAGAATGCTCGCGGCTGGAATACATGATCGGCAGCTGGCGGCCTTTGAGTTTATCCGCTTTGTTTGAGTAAATCTGATTGATCATCTCTGTCAGAGGATAACCGCGCGCGATCAAAATGCCCTGCTGGCGGTAGCTGGGGAAGATCATATCATCCGACGCCAGCGCCATTGAGGCGGCAACCGATGTCGCCTCCTCGCCCGTGCATTTCATATAAAACGAAGTTTTGCCCTGGCGCTGCCCGCGAAACATCCGCTCATCAAAGGCCCGTACCATCGCCATATGACGCAGCATTTGACGCAAGGTATCTGAAGACAATTTAGGATCCCACGGCCCATGCGCCGCATCATCATCGCCGAGCACACGAACCAAATCATAGCAGAGATCGCTGGTCGCAATCGCCTCGCATGTTTCATCAGGCCGCGGCTGAGCGCCAGCTACACTCACCGGAAAATCGGCAAAGTCCACCGCCTCACCCGGACGCGATTTTGGCTCTGGCACATGCAGGGACAAAGCAGGGCGATTTGCGCCTTTTTCGGAGGCCTTTTCGGCCATAACAACTCTCCTCAAACGGAGCGCTGATCTAATAATCATGCGCGGTGACGTATTTTTATTTCAACGCGCTGGATGGGTCAAGCTGTGTTCACTACACAGCAACAGGAGCCTTGATCGGAGGCATTGGCGCGTAATCTTGCACCTCAAAATCCTCTATTTTGTAATCGAAAATTGTTTCAGGCTTGCGAAGAACCGCAAAACGCGGGCTTCCAGCTGGCTTGCGCGACAGCTGTTCTGTGATCAAATGCTCATGATTGAGGTAGAGATGCACATCCCCGCCCATCCACACCAACTCGCCTGGTTGCATGCCCACTTGCTGTGCAATCATGCATTGCAGCAGAGCCGCCGACCATAGGTTGAACGGCAAGCCCAGCGCCACATCGCAGCTGCGTTGATAGAGCAGGCAATTGAGCCGCGCCTCGCTGCCCTCACCGTCGACGTGAAACTGATAGGTTTTGTGGCAAGGTGGCAGAGCCATTTGATCAAGCTGGGCAACATTCCAGCCTTCGATAATATGCCGCCGACTGCCGGGAGAATGGCGTAGGCTTTCGATCACTGCGGCAACTTGGTTGATCCCCTCGCCGCGCTCATACAGACCATCCTTGCGGTAGCGGTATGTCGGCCAATCGACCCATTGCTTACCGTAAACCGGTCCAAGATCGCCCCAGCGTTCGGCAAATTCTGCATCATCGGCAATCCGCGCGACAAAATCATCCAGTGCCAAATCATCGCCCGTCGCTTGAACATAGCGCGCATGCGGCCATTCGTTCCAAATCTTCACGCCTTGCTGCACCAAAGGGCGGATGTTGGTTTCGCCAGTGAGGAACC
>JALZVZ010000138.1 GCA_023299945.1 Altererythrobacter sp.
CTTGAGGCACAAGAAGGCGGCATTCACCCCGCGACAAAGGGATAAAGCAAGTAGGATGACAAACGCGATGATGAGAGCGCTAACCGCCGCGGGGAGCGCTCTCGCGCTTGCCGCATGTTCGGCCACTGGCGGCGATGATACGCCTGTTGAATCCGCCAGCAAAACGCCCGTAAATGAAAACGCCACCCGTGCGCCTATGGGCGAGGATGGCGGCGTGCCGTTCGCCTCCACCTATAAGGTCTATCCCGGCGCTGCGACCGCGCTGGTTGGTGCAACCGTGTTCGATGGCACGGGCAAGCAGCACGACAATGCGACCGTTTTGTTCAAAGACGGCAAGGTCGTGGATGCAGGCAAAGATCTGGCGACAGAAGGCTATGCGGTTATCGATGGCACCGGCAAATTTGTGACGCCGGGCATTATCGACATCCACAGCCACCTTGGCGACTATGCATCGCCTTCTGTTCAGGCGCATAGCGACGGCAATGAAGCCACCAGCCCAATGACGCCGGATGTATGGGCAGAACATTCCGTATGGCCGCAAGACCCCGGTTTCAGCCGCGCAATGGCCAATGGCGGTATTACTTCTCTGCAAATCCTGCCCGGTTCTGCGAACCTCATGGGCGGGCGTTCAGTAACGCTCAAAAACGTGCCTAGCCGCACCGTACAGGGCATGAAATTCCCCGGTGCGCCTTATGGCTTTAAAATGGCCTGCGGCGAGAATCCCAAGCGGGTCTACGGCGGGCGCGGGCGCAAGCCGTCGACGCGGATGGGCAATTTTGCGGTGAACCGCCAAATGTGGCTCGATGCGATTGCTTATGCGAAAAAAGATGACGCAAAGCGTGATCTGGGGAAGGAAACTTTGGCAGGCGTATTGGACGGCGATATCCTTGTTCACAATCACTGCTACCGCGCCGATGAAATGGCGCTGGTGATGGATATGGCCAAAGAAATGGGCTATAAAGTCTCTGCATTTCACCATGCTGTCGAGGCTTACAAAATCGGCGATCTCTTGCGCGACAATGACGTGTGCAGCGCGATCTGGGCCGATTGGTACGGGTTCAAAATGGAAAGCTATGACGGTATTCCTGAAAACGCGGCGCTCTTGCAACAAGAAGGCGCCTGCGTGGTGATCCATTCCGATGACGAAAACTCGATCCAACGCCTCAATCAAGAAGCCGCCAAAGCGCAAGCTGCTGGCCGGCGTTTGGGGATTGAGATTGACGATGCAACGATAATCAGCTGGATCACTTTGAACGCGGCCAAGGCCATGGGCATTGATGAAATGACCGGCAGCCTAGAGGCCGGCAAAATGGCCGATGTAGTGCTGTGGAATGGTGACCCGCTCAGCGTTTATTCGCGGCCCGAAAAAGTCTGGATTGATGGCGCACTAATGTATGATGCGCTGGACCGCAAACGCCGTCCGGTGAGCGATTTTGAGCTTGGCCAACCCGGTGCAGGAGATGTGAAATGAGAGCGCTCTTGAAAACCGCTACAGCCGCGCTTGCCCTTTCCTCAGCATTGATCGCGAGCCCCGCCCTTGCGCAAGACTTCGTCATTACCAATGCCACAATTGGCACTGGCGATGGCAGCGAGCCGATTGAAAACGGCACTGTGATGGTAGATGATGGCAAAATTGTCTTTGCGGGGCCAACATCAAGCGCAGGCGATTTCACCACTGATCGCATTTACGATGTCGAAGGCCAGTGGGTTACGCCGGGCATCGTTGTCGCCGTGACCGATCTTGGCCTGTATGATGTTGGCGCGGTTAGCAATTCCAACGACAAAGGCGCTGGCGGATCACATTTTGCGGCGGCCATTGATGTGGCCCCTGCAATCAATCCATCCTCGCAGCATATAAAGGTAAGCCGCGCTGCTGGCATCACGCGCGCTTTGGTCACTCCGAACCACGGTCCGTCGATCTTTGCCGGACAAGGCGCGCTGATTGATCTGGGCGATGACCCAGACGCTGTGCAGCAGCCCCGTGCTTTCCAACTCGTCGATTTGGGCGAAACGGGCGCGCGCATCGCAGGCGGCAGCCGCAGTGCCGCTTACGTAGAGTTGGGTAATGCTTTGAGCGAGGCGAGCGATTTTGCGAACGGCCGCCGCAAGGCTGACGATGCACTGCTCACACGCGCCGATGCAGAGGCTTTGGTCCCCGTCGTGACCGGCAAACAGCAGCTTTATGTCGAAGTGGAACGCGCCGCAGACATTCGCCAAGTGCTGGCATTTAAACGCTCCAATCCGCGCCTCAATTTGGTGCTGGTGGGGGCAAGCGAAGGCTGGCTTGTCGCAAGCGATATCGCGCGCGCCGGTGTGCCGGTAATTGCCGATGCGCTGGATGATTTGCCCAGTAGCTTTGAACAGCTTGCCGCCACGCAAAGCAATGTTGGCCGCATGCATGCAGCCGGTGTTAAAGTGGCGATTGGGCGGCTTGCGGGCAGCACCGATGGCCATCCACGCTCTGCTGCGCAATTTGCTGGCAATCTGGTGGCGCTGAATAATGTTCCGGGGGCAAGCGGACTAAGCTGGGGCCAAGCCTTGGCGACCATCACTTCGCTGCCTGCTGAAATTGCAGGCCACGCAGGCAAATTTGGCGTGCTTGCCGCAGGTGCGACGGCCGATATCGTGCTGTGGGACGGCGATCCCTTAGAAGTTTCGACCGCCCCCACGCGCGTCTTTATCGATGGGGTGGAACAACCGCTGGACAGCCATCAGACCGAGCTTGCCAAGCGTTACCGCGATCTTGATGAGAGCGATCTGCCCAAGGCTTATGATTGGTGAGTATGGCAAAATATTGGAAATTCACCGCCGCAGCCTGCGCTATTATGGCTGTCCCCGCCCAAGCGCAGAACGCAAGCGAAGCAAAAACTGAGCCCACTTCTGGCCCGGGTTCCATGGCGTGGCATAGCCAGCAGCAAGCCTATCCCACTGGCCTAAAAGCGGCAGACGGATGGCACTTTGTCCAAGGAGGTTTGCGCTGGCGCTGGCTGGACTATAATGGCTCGCAAGACCGCGCGAATGTCAGCGACACAATCACCATCCACTATGAAGGCAAGCTTCTGGATGGCACAGTGTTCGACAGTTCTTATGAGCGCGGCGAGCCGGCAACCTTCCCGCTTGGCCGCTTGATCGAGGGCTGGCAGCTGGCAATCCCCAAAATGGGCGCCGGCGAAACGATTGAGATCGTGATCCCTGCTGACCTTGCTTATGGACCGAGCGGCGGTGGACCCATTCCGGGCGGCGCAACCTTGATCTTCAAGGTGGAATTGATTGCAATCGTAGACAAGTAATTCGGTGGGCGGCATGCGCTCGCAAATGGGTGGAACACAATGGACGCAAGCCTAATCTCTCTGCTGGCTGCCAATATCGCTTTTGTCGGCACGCATTTCCTAATGTCGCACACATGGCGCAGGCACATCCAAGCACTGGCAGGCAATGCCGGCTTTTTGGTCGTTTATTCTGTCGTCAGTTTAGCGTTATTCATCTGGGTCATTCTGGCATTTCGAGCCGCGCCGACCGCTGATCTACCCGGCACTGGCGAGGCGGGTTGGATTATTTCCACTGCGCTGATCTTGCCCGCACTGGTCCTATTTGCAGGCTCTTATGTCGGCAATCCCGCCATGCCCATGCCTGGCGCAGAAGAGGCCGCGCGCGCAGAACCAAAGGGCGTATTTGCGATCACTCGTCACCCGATGATGTGGGGCTTTGCGCTGTGGGCGGCATCGCATTTGCTGCTTTATTACAGCGTCCGCACTATGATCACGGCGGGCGCCATGGGCTTTCTGGCGCTGGTCGGCGCGCGCATGCAAGACCGCAAGAAACGCGCAATTATGGGGCCGGATTGGGAGCTGTGGGAGAGCAGAACGAGTTATTGGCCGCGCTTGCATAAGTTCTTTGGTGCTGGGCTATTCCCATGGACAGTGGCGCTGATCCTATTCGTGTTCTTAAGCTGGTTGCATATTCCAGCCGCCGGTATTCCGGCAGGCATTTGGCGTTGGTTTTAGAGGCCAATGACATCGGCCTAAAGCCCGCGCTGCGCCAACCAATCACGCTGAGCGATAATCACTGCATCGGCGTTCATTTGATTATGGCCCAGCCCCTCAAACAATCGGAATTCCGCCTGATCCGATAGGCGGCTCAACGCCTCGCCGTGCGCGGGCGGAATCAAAACATCCTCGGCCCCGTGGGTTATTAAGATCGGCATGGTCAGGCCCGCAATTTTGCCCTCATTGTCATACCTATCACGGATC
>JALZVZ010000139.1 GCA_023299945.1 Altererythrobacter sp.
GAACAATCATAATATCGCATTCCTCCAATGCGGTATCGATGTCGACATGGCCTGCACCCGTACCAGTGAATTCAGGCGGTAATTCTGGGATATAGGGCTCAACCACTTGCACACGCTCGCCATATTCGCGGGCCAAAGTTGCAGCAACCATGCGCGCTGGGCTTTCGCGCAAATCATCAATATTGGCTTTGAAGGCGAGGCCGAGGCAGGCGATTTTCGCCTTGGGATTGGCTTCAACCAATGCCTGAGCCCGCGCGATCACATGGTGTATCTTGCCGTCATTCACGCCGCGTGCCGTACGGATCAGCGGGCTTTCATTGGGCGCGCCATGCACGATGAACCACGGATCCACTGCGATACAATGCCCGCCCACACCGGGACCGGGAGTGAGAATATTAACGCGCGGATGGCGGTTCGCCAGCTTGATCACTTCCCAAACATCGAGGTCCATCGCATCGGAAATCACAGAAAGCTCATTGGCAAAAGCAATGTTCACATCGCGGTAGGCGTTCTCAACCAGCTTGGTCATTTCGGCCGAGCGCGCATCAGTGGTCACGCAGGTTCCGCGTACGAAACGCTTGTAGAAGGACAAAGCCTTGCGCGCACAACGCGGCGTAATCCCGCCGATGGAACGATCATTATTGGTCAATTCTTCGAGGATTTTACCCGGCAGAACCCGCTCTGGACAATAGGCAATCGCCACATCCGGCGTGCCCTCACAAAGCCCCGGCATGCGCAAATCAGGGCGCTTGGCCGCAATCATATCGCGCATTTGTTCAGTGGTGCTGACAGGCGAGGTTGATTCCAAAATGATTACATCGCCGGCCTTCAAAACCTCTGCGACATTTTCAGCGGCGGCCAGCACGTAAGAGATATCAGGCGCATGACTGCCGTCTTTGGAGAACGGCGTTGGTACGGCGATCACAAACACATCGGCAGGGGCAACTCTGGTCGAGGCTTTCAACAGGCCGCGCTGAACCACACCTTGCACAAGACCGTCCAGATCGACTTCTTCGATGTGAATTTCACCGCGATTGATCGTGTCGACCACGCTTTGCGTTACATCGACGCCGTGGACTTGCATGCCCGAGCGGGCAATCACTGCGGCGGTGGGCAGGCCGATATAGCCAAGACCAACAACGCAAACTTTGGGCAGATCATTACCGCGCATCAAATAACTTCCTCATAGAACTTCTTTGAGGAGGTCTTTGGCGCAAAGAGGTAAATTTACCGGTAATGATGAGTGACTAAATCAGATTTGCATCACCAGCCCACTCCTTCCACCCGGAGCATTTTCGGATAGAATCCGGCTGGTGGGACTGGGCGGCTTGGCCATTAACAAGAAATCGTCTGAGCGCGGGCGCGCTTGCTCAAAACAAAGAGGCTACTTCCTCAACAAATTCGCAATCCGCTGGCTGCTGTCACCATCACCAAAGGGATTATGCGCCCGCGCCATCGCTTCATAGGCGCTCGCATCATCAAGCAATTCATTGGCTGCAGCGACAATCGCCGCGCGGTCTGTCCCGACCAATTTGGCGGTGCCTGCGGCAATGCCCTCGGGGCGTTCCGTTGTTTCGCGCATCACCAAGACCGGCTTGCCCAGCGCTGGCGCTTCTTCTTGCACGCCGCCGCTATCAGTTAGCATTAACTCCGCAATCGACAGCAAATGGACGAAATGCGGATAATCAAGCGGCTCAATCATCGCGACATTATCGAGGCCTTTTAACTCGGCATCCATGACCGCACGAACATTGGGATTAGGGTGCACAGGAAAAATCAGGGCAATGTCATCGCGCTTGGCCAGATCGGCAATTGCGCCCGCGATATTTTCCAAGCCGCCGCCGAAATTCTCGCGCCGGTGGCTGGTTACGCCGACTATACGCTTGCCTGCGAACCGCGTTTTTAACGCGTCCAAACCGCCCGCCAACTCTGGCTGCGCCTCAATTTTCGCGGTCACCCAATGCAGCGCATCAATCACCGTATTGCCGGTGATATGCACCCCGGCTGCGGGCACAGCTTCATTCGTGAGTGCATCGGCTGAAGTTTGTGTCGGCGCAAAATGCAGATCGGCGATTGTGCCAATGATCTTGCGGTTCACTTCCTCCGGCCAAGGGTGATAAATATTATAGCTGCGCAGGCCCGCCTCAACATGGCCCACAGGGATCTTGCGGTAATAGGCTGCCAGCGCGCCAACCATTGCGGTCGCAGTGTCACCCTGAACGATCACGCGGTCGGGTTTCACTTCATCCATCACCCCGCCAATTTTCAGCAATAGCCGCGATGTCAGCGCGTCCAATGATTGATCGGGCTGCATAATATCGAGATCGAAATCAGGCGTAATGCCGCCAATCTCCAGCACCTGATCAAGGATCTCGCGGTGCTGCGCGGTCACGCACACAACCGGCTCCAGCCCGTCCGTTGCCGCCAAAGCATGCACCACGGGGAATAGCTTAATCGCCTCTGGACGCGTGCCAAAAATGACGAGAATTTTTTGCGGGGCTGTATCGGTCAAACCATTGCTCTTTATGCTTACGCGCTGGGCCGAGGCTGGCCCAAGCGTCATGTGTGAAAGCGGTTATGGCAGATTGTGGTAAACAATTGGCTGATAGGTGCAAAGCCAGTACAAATTAAGCTCAATTGCTGCAGGTCCGCGCATCAGAAACGGCTGCGGTCCATTTACCTTATCTTTCCATGCGTGGCCTAGAGCAGGCGCTTAGTAGAGGGCGTTTTGACAGCTAGCCCTATAAGGAAAGATCGTATTTCATGCACGCTTCACGGCCAAAGATTGGAATTATCGGCCTCGGCTATGTCGGTCTGCCGCTAGCGGTGGAGCTGGGCAAAATCCGCGCTGTTGTGGGCTTTGACATCAATGAAACACGCATCGGCGAATTGCGTAATTCTATCGACCGTACCCATGAAGTGGATGCGAACGAATTGGCCGAAGCGGCGCATCTGACCTTCAACAGCGACCCCAACGATCTTGCCGATTGCGCAATCTATATCGTCACCGTGCCCACGCCGATTGACGCCCACCGATCGCCCGATCTGACACCGCTTATCAGCGCATCAAAACTGGTTGGATCGGTTCTGAAGCGCGGCGATATCGTGATTTATGAAAGCACAGTCTATCCCGGTGCCACCGAGGAGGATTGCGTGCCCGTGCTGGAAGCCGCATCAGGCCTGAAATTCAACCAGGATTTCTTCTGCGGCTACAGCCCTGAACGGATCAATCCGGGCGATAAAACGCACCGCTTACCCAACATCCTAAAAGTCACATCGGGCTCGACGCCTGAAACGGCGGAGGCGGTCGATGCCCTCTACCGCGAAATTATCACCGCTGGCACGTTCAAAGCGGAATCGATCAAAGTGGCAGAAGCCGCAAAAGTAATCGAGAACACACAACGTGATTTGAACATCGCGCTCATCAATGAGTTGGCGATTATCTTCAACAAGATGGATATCAACACCTCCAAAGTTCTGGAGGCTGCTGGCACAAAGTGGAATTTCTTACCCTTCAAGCCAGGGCTTGTCGGCGGGCACTGCATCGGTGTTGACCCGTATTACCTCACCCATAAGGCTGAAGCGATTGGTTATCACCCACAGGTGATATTGGCGGGACGGCGTATCAATGATGATATGGGCGGATTCGTCGCGGCGACTTTGGTTAAGCGTATGCTCAAAGAATGCATCCAAGTGAATGGCTCGCGTGTGCTAATCTTGGGCCTAGCATTTAAAGAAGACTGCCCTGATTTACGCAATACGCGCGTGATCGATGTCATCAAGGGCCTTGAGGAATTTGGTGTCACCGTGGACGTGCATGACCCGATGGTCGATGCCGATGAGGCCAAGCGTGAATATGGCCTCGATTTAGTCGCACAGCCAGAAGCTGGCGTTTATGATGCAGTGATTGGCGCAGTCGCTCATGCATCTTTCTGCAGTGCGGGCATTGGCTGGACGCGCGCGCTGTCCAAGACAGACGCTGTAATTTATGATCTCAAAGGTATGTTCGCCGATGGTGAGGCAGATTTGACGCTTTGAGCATTAAAGTGGTTCGCCCACTCGCATAGCTCACTTTGCTCAAATTTAATCAGTTTCGAAGGATAGTATAGAACCGCGTAAAGCTGGACTGACTGAAGGCACACGAGCGTAAATGGCTACATTGACAAAATCGCAAGTGCTTGCCGGCACTTCGAAAGAGGCTGTGCCTGATTGTTCAGCAAAATTT
>JALZVZ010000140.1 GCA_023299945.1 Altererythrobacter sp.
TCCATCGCTTTGTTTGAAGATGGCGAGCTGATCGCGCATTTTCACAATATATTGGGGCGCGGCCATGCCGAACGCTTAGTGCCGCTGATCGCTGACATGCCTGACAAAGGCAAAGCGCAGCGCATTCTAGTGTCGCGCGGCCCCGGCAGCTTTACCGGCGTGCGCATAGGTTTGGCAGCAGCGCGCGCTCTGGGTTTTGCATGGGGATCGCCGGTGCTGGGCTATCCAACTTTGGCGTTGGTCGCTGCCACCGCGCGGTCGCGCTATCCCGGCAAAGCCATCAGCACCGCAATGGGCGGCGGGCACGGCGAGTTTTTCTGTCAGAATTTCGGCGGAGATGGCTTACCGCAAAGCGAGCCCGCCACACTTCCCCCGGAGGAAGCTGCTGCCCATGCTCTCCATGCGATTATCGCAGGCACAAGCGCAGAAGAAGTCCAGATTGAACGCGGGCACGGCATCGCCGCCCTCATGCACCCTGATGCGCGCCACGCGTTGACACTTCCCGACGCGCTAATCACCGATGATCTCACCCCGATCTATGGCCGCGAACCCGATGCAAAACCGTCTTCATGAAAGTTCCAAGTGAAAGATAGTGTCGATCACATAATGGAGGTGATGGAAGCCGCCTTTGACCCAACATGGGGCGAGGCATGGAACCGCCGTCAGGTCAGTGATGCACTCATCATGCCCACCACCCATGCAATAATCATTGATACCGCTGGTGCAATTGATGAAGCGGCAACAAATGAAACCGCCGGATTTTGCCTGTCACGGCATACCTCTGGTGAGGAAGAATTGCTGCTGATCGGTGTAAAGCCAGCCCTGCGCGGTTCTGGACTTGGACGAAAACTGATTGAGCGGCTGATTCGCAATGCGCAGACACGCGACGCTTCAAGAATTTACCTCGAAATGCGAGCAAATAACCCCGCTGAGAATTTATATCGCACTATTGGCTTCCAACCTATTGGTAAAAGGCCCAAATATTACAGGCTTTCCAATGGTGAAAGAATGGATGCGATCACATTTGGACTGCCGATATAAATCAAAACGGTGCATTTATTTGCTAAAATGAAGCGTATTCAGGTTGCAAAACTCGCATCGGTGGCGCACTGAAACTCATCGGAAAAATCCGAATAGTTTATGAGGAACTCCATGGAAGAGATCGAAATCGAAATGAAAGAGACGTTGATTACTTTGACGTCTGACATCGTAGCGGCTCACGTTAGCCACAATAATGTGCCCGTCGATGCAGTGCCTTCGCTGATCAGTAATGTTTACACAGCATTGGCTGATCTTGGCGGTGTGCAAGTGGCCGAAGAAATTCGTCCAGAACCTGCTGTATCCGTGCGCTCATCCGTCAAACGTGATTATGTCGTATGTTTGGAATGCGGTAAGCGCATGAAAATGCTCAAGCGTCACTTGTCGACAGAGCATAATATGTCGCCTGAAGAATATAAAGCACGGTGGGAACTTCCAGCAGATTATCCGCTGGTTGCCCCCTCTTATGCGGAAACACGCCGCGATCTGGCGAAGAAAATCGGTTTGGGCCGTAAGCCGGGTCAACGCCGAGGCCGCAACAAGAAGTCTGCCTAAAACACTCAAGTCCAACTTGAGTAGAGAGCTCCGCCCCCCTAAAGGGGGTGGAGCTTTTTATGTCTGGAGTGCGAATTGCAGCAAAAGATTGATCTTGAACAATTGTGTGCCGACAAAGGTTTGCGCATTACCGATCAACGCCGCGTGATCGCCCGGGTGCTATCCGAAAGCGACGATCACCCCGATGTCGAGCTTCTGCACAGCCGCGCCTCTGCCATTGATCCCAAAATCTCTATTGCCACCGTGTATCGCACGGTGCGCTTGTTCGAAGAGGCCGGTATTCTTGACCGGCATGATTTTGGCGATGGCCGCGCCCGATATGAAGCCGCACCTGAGGCGCATCACGATCATTTGATCGATGTGGAAACAGGCAAGGTCGTCGAATTTGTCGATCCTGAGCTTGAGGCTCTGCAGAAAATCATCGCGGAAAAATTGGGCTACCGTCTGGTTGATCACCGGATGGAATTATACGGGGTCCGGCTTAGCCGTGACAGCTGATAAAGAAATTCGGGCGGCAGCAGAGCGCGGGGAGGAAACCCCCGTATCTGCAATGGGTTGGCTACGGATTATTTTGCGCGGGTTCGCTTTGGTCGCGGCCCTCATCGTGCTGGTTCCGCTGCACTATATCTACCGGATCATTTCCTATGGCTCGCCCTTCCCCATGTGGTTTTTGCGGTTTGCGACCCGCGTGGTTGGCGCCAAAGTGGAAACCGTGGGCGTTCCGCTCAAGCGCGATGTGTTCTTTATCTCAAACCACGTGTCTTGGATTGATATTCTATCGCTAGCAGGCGCAAGCGGCACAGCGTTTGTATCGAAAGAGGAGCTGAAACAGGCGCCCATTGTTGGCTGGCTGGCCAAGCTCAACCGCACCGTTTTTGTGAAACGCGAAAATCGCATGGGCGTGGCGCAGCAAATCAACCAATTGCGCGAGGCGCTGGCGGACAATTGGTCTGTCACCGTTTTCCCGGAGGGGACGACGACAGACGGGCAGTCCTTGCTGCCGTTCAAGACATCAATGTTGCGCGTATTGGAACCCCCACCACCCGGTGTAATGGTGCAGCCGGTCCTGCTCGATTATGGTGAAGTCTCCGAATGGTTAGGCTGGATCGGATTTGAAAGCGGCGTCAATAATAGCAAGCGCGTGATGGCGCGGCGCGGCACGTTTAAGCTACGCCTGCATTTCCTAGAGCCATTTTGCCCATCCGAGCATAGTGGGCGCAAATCCATCGGAGCACAGGCCCGTGCGCAAATCGAACAAGCTTTGCTGCACGCGCTGGAAAAGCCCCTGCGCGATTTTCCTTATGATGTCCCGCCTGTGCGTTATAATGCGCCCGGCGATACGAAGAGCTAGAGCGAGCTCTTACAACCCTGCGCCGATCAACCAATCATGGAACAATCGCACGGGGCGCTGCTCCAATGCAGTGGGCTTGCAGACGAACCAATAGCTGTAGGGGCTTTCGACCTCTAACCCGTAAAGATCAGTAACGCGGTTATCGGCGGCGCGGCGCATGTGATCATCATGCATGATCGCAATGCCGAGCCCTTGGGCGGCCGCCTCCAGCATCAATTGACCTGAATCATAATGATCAATCGCTGCAGGCTCCAGATTTTCCATCTCAATCGCTGATTTCCATGCCTCAAAACTGGCGGGAAGTTCATTGTGGATCAGGAAAGTTTGCTTGCCCAGCATGTCGCGGTCTGCATTTGGGCCAATTTTCTTCGCCAATTCCTTGGAGCAAATCGCATGGACCATATTGTGATCCAACCGCACCGCATGCAGGCCCGTTTCTGGCCCTCGCGACAGAATAATTGCAGCATCCAGAGTGTCACCGACACGGTCTTCCAAATGCGGTCCTGTATCAATGTCGATATGCAGCAGCGGGTGCCGCTTGCGCAGCTCGCCCAGCCGCGGGAACAGTCGTTGACTGCCAAACAATGGCAGCACGCCAAGGTGCAAGCGCAACACGGAGATATTTTCCGATTGGCTTTCCACCGAGCGGGCCAACGCCTCTAAGTGAGGATTAACCGCCTCATAAAAGGCCTGCCCCTCATCGGTCAGCTGCATGGACTGGCGTGCGCGGGTGAACAATTTCTTGCCCACAAACTCTTCCAGATTGCTGATCCGGCGTGACAATGCTGACGGGCTGAGCCCGATCTCCTCTGCCGCTGCACGGGCAGAACCAAGGCGCACTGTGCGCATAAACGCCTCTAGGGCGCGAAGGGGCGGAAGTCGGCGTGTTGGCATATCACTCTCTCTTTCACCCCAAGATACGCGCGTTGCGCGCAAAGGATGCAAAAAAGTGCATGAAAGCCCACGATTTTACAAAAGTGTTTCGTTTGGCGCACCATCCGCCACAATTATGGCTGGTGAAGCCGCAGCCGTTTTACATGTGTTTCATCGGCGGAGAGCACCTCTATCCGCCAACCGCTTGGGTGGGCGAGCATGCTGCCAACTTGCGGCACTTGCTCAGCCAAAACGAATGCCAGACCGCCAAGCGTATCGACCGCTTCTTCAACCTCAGCCAATTGCGGATCAACCAGTTTGGCGACATCATCGAGCTCTGCACGCGCGTGACAATCCCACATCCCATCGCCAATCGGAACGATCAGCGCCTCAGGCGTTTCATCATGCTCATCCTCGATCTCGCCGACGATTTCCTCGACCAAATCCTCAATTGTGATGATGCCGTCTGTGCCGGAAAATTCGTCCAAAACAATCGCCAGATGCATCCGGCGCGCGCGCATATCTGCCAGCACATCCAGCGCCCCGCGCACTTGCGGCACATAGAGCGGCTGACGCATCAGCGTCGTCCAATCACGCGGGGGCTCCCCGCCATTGGCGAGGAATGGAAAGACGTCCTTAATATGGATCATCCCGATCACTTCATCCAA
>JALZVZ010000141.1 GCA_023299945.1 Altererythrobacter sp.
GCGGCTTATGGCATTGATTATCTCTATGTGGGAAAGGAGTTGGATGACGACATGCATCCAGATTATGGCCCGCCATTTTTGCGTGCAGTGCGGCATTTAAGGCAAGCGGGACCGCCGGATTATTATCCAAAAACTCAGATTGACACTTGGTTCTATCCTGAGCTCGATAAGCTAGAGGAAATTTATCTAGAATATCGGCCTGAATAAAAGCGCAAAACGGTGTTGTCAGACTAATTGCACCGGATTGAAAATTGGCGCTGACTGGCTAGGGCGGGTTGATGCCTAGACCCAAGAAACCAGCCAGTCTGTTCCGCTATTTCAACTCTTCGCCCGAAGTCATCCGCCTGGTTTTGATGATGTATGTCCGCTTTCTTTCCCAAAATTACACACCGCCAATCTATCGAATTACTACCTTGGCCGAAAACCTAGGAGCCCGCCGGCCGCAGCTCAATCAGCCAAATCTCAGGCTGCGTGAACAGGCGTATGGGCAATAGGCTGGTGCCGATCCCTGCGCTGGTGACCAAGACCTTGCCGTTCTGCTCAACTATGCCGCAAGCATATTGCTGGCCGAAATCGGACATGGTCGCGGGCGCGCCGCCCCAGGGGTAGCCGATTTGCCCGCAATGGGTGTGGCCAGCCAGTACGAGGTCGACATTGGTGGGCACTTGCGGGAAGATATCGGGGCTATGGGTGAGGACCACGCGCGCGCCGGTTAGCGGCTGCATTTGCGTGAACATCTGCTCCAGATCATCGCGCTTGGTAAAGGCATCATCCACGCCGCCCACCGCAATGGGGCCAAATTGCGCCGCCTCATTGACCAGCGCGGTCAGATTATCATGGCGCGCGAGCTGCTCAGACAGGGCGGGCCAATCAAACCAGTGATCATGATTGCCCGGCACCAGAACGGCGCCGTATCGCGCTGTCAGCTGCGCCAAAGGATCGACGATATCCTCGGGCGAATAATGCTTGGTTGCAATGCGCTTCTCGCTGACCAAATCGCCTGCGATCATGACCAGATCAGGCTCTAGCGCGTTTACTTGGCGCACAATCCGTTTCAGCCGCGATGGCGGCATATCTGGGCCCGCGACATGGATGTCGGCCAGAAGCGCTATCGTAACAGGCGGCGAGCCAGCGGGCAGGGCGGCGCTTTCCACGGTAAGGCGCTGAACCACGGGATCGCGCATCGTGTCCCAGCCAGCCTTTACCGCAAGCACAAGCGCCACAAGCATGGCGAGCCATATCAGCCGCCGCAAGACGCTCTTCTTACGGCGCCGTTTTATCCTAGTTGTTCGCAAGTTTTGGCTTTCCCTTTGCAGCAGCGCCAAGGGGCGGCTAAGGCTCTTGGCAATTCGCAATAGACCGGAACCGTTCGATAATGCCAATGCCCAAGATAAAACGCGTATTGCTCAAGCTTTCGGGCGAAGTCCTGATGGGCAATCAGGAATATGGCATTGACCCTGAATATGTGGCGCGCCTTGCTGAAGAAGTGAAGGCAGCCAAGGACAGCGGGCTTGAAGTGTGCCTCGTCATCGGCGGCGGCAATATCTTCCGCGGTGTCGCTGGCGCTGCGCGCGGGTTAGACCGGACAACCGGCGATTATATGGGCATGCTCGCAACGATCATGAACGCACTGGCGATGCAAAATGCACTGGAGCAGGCCGGCGTGCCGACGCGGGTGCAATCCGCGATCCCGATGAGCACAGTGTGCGAGCCTTACATTCGCCGCCGTGCAGAACGGCATTTGGAAAAAGGGCGGATCGTTATTTTCGCCGCTGGCACCGGCAATCCGTTCTTCACCACAGACACCGGCGCCGCCTTGCGCGCAGCAGAGATGAATTGCGATGCGCTGCTGAAAGGCACGAGCGTTGACGGTGTTTATGATGCTGATCCCAAGACGAACCCTAATGCGGTGCGTTTTGATACAATCACTTATGGCCGCGTCTTGGCAGATAACCTTAAGGTTATGGATGCCTCTGCGGTTGCGCTTTGCCGAGAGAATGACATTCCGATAGTGGTGTTTTCGATCCGTGAAAAAGGTAACGTCGCGCGCGTGCTAGAAGGCAATGGCGTGCAAACAATTGTACAAGAGGAAGGCTGAACCATGGCCAATTATGACAAGTCAGATATCGAACGCCGGATGACAGGCGCTGTGGAATCGCTGAAGGGCGATCTTGGCGGCTTGCGCACAGGGCGGGCCAACACCGCATTGCTCGATCCGGTTGTGTGCGAAGTATACGGCGCGATGATGCCGCTTTCCCAAGTGGCGACCGTCTCTGCACCAGAGCCGCGCATGTTGAGCGTGCAAGTGTGGGACAAATCCAACGTCAGCGCGGTGGAGAAGGGCATTACCAAAGCCAATCTGGGCCTCAACCCGATGACCGATGGCCAGACCGTTCGCCTGCCGATGCCTGATTTGACGGAAGAGCGCCGCAAGGAGCTGGCGAAATTGGCCGGAACCTATGCGGAAAATTCCAAAATCGCGATCCGTAACGTGCGACGCGACGCGATGGAAACGCTGAAAGCTGATGAGAAGGCTAAGGATATCTCGGAGGATGAGCGCAAGAAGTTAGAGGATGAGGTCCAAAAGCTGACGGACAAATATGTTGCTGACACAGACCAAGTTGCGACAAAGAAGGAGCAGGAGATCCTGACCCAATAGGGGCAGGGTCGCACTGAAATGGGCAAGGGCATGGGAGAGGCGCCCACACAAACCGGCAATCGGGCCAAGCATGTCGCCATCATTATGGACGGCAATGGCCGCTGGGCGAAGTCCAAGCATTTGCCGCGAGCGATGGGCCACAAGCGCGGGGTAGAAGCCGTTCGTGCGCTTATCCGTAGCGTCGAGCCGATGGGGCTGGATTGCCTCACGCTTTACGCATTCTCTTCGGAAAATTGGAACCGGCCCGATGGTGAGGTCGATGATCTGATGAATTTGATGCGCAAGTTCATTAAATCGGATTTGCCTGAGTTCGTTGCCAATGATGTTCGGTTAAAAATAATTGGCGATTGGCAGGGGCTTGCACCCGATATCGTGAAAAGCCTTGAGCATGCATTGAAGCAAACCAGCGGCGGATCACGCACGCTGGCGGTGGCGTTAAACTATGGTTCTCAGCAGGAAATTGCTCGCGCTGCGGCAAAGGCTGCATCGATCGGTGCAGTGACCGAGGCGAGCATTACCGCGCATCTGGACACCAATGATTTGCCGCCGCTTGATCTGCTAATTCGGACCAGTGGCGAAGTGCGCCTGTCGAACTTCTTATTGTGGCAATGCGCCTATGCTGAAATGCTGTTTGTCGACACGCTATGGCCTGATTTTACGCCGGAACATTTGCAAACGGCGTTGGATGATTTTGCAACAAGGGAGCGGCGCTTTGGCGGACGTTGAGACAGGAACTGGGCCGCAATCTGATTTGCTTCTGCGCTTGATTAGCGCAGTAGTGATGGTGCTCGTCGCCGGTAGCGCGCTGTGGTTTGGCGGCTGGGTTTGGATTGGCTTTGTGGCATTGCTGGCGATTGGCGTTCTGTGGGAATGGAACAAGATTACCTCGCTGATGGGGCTAAAAGCTATGGGTCAGGCGTTATGGCTGTTTGTCGGCGTTGTTTATGTGGGCACGGCCGCGCTCGGCATGGCGCAAATCGGTGAAGTGTATGCCGCTTGGTTTGTCGCCATTGGGTTTATTGCGCCGATTATCGCGGTGGATGTTGGGGCTTATTTTGC
>JALZVZ010000142.1 GCA_023299945.1 Altererythrobacter sp.
TCAGCTTGAGAAAATTCGCCGTATTCGTGCGATGATTGAGGCGACGGGCCGCGATATTCACCTTGAGGTTGATGGCGGCGTTAACCCCGAAACGGCGCAGTTGTGCGTGGAGGCAGGCGCGGATGTGCTGGTCGCGGGTTCGGCCACATTTAAGGGTGGCCCGGAAAAATACGCGAGCAATATTGCGGCGCTAAAAGGCGAGGCGCAGGGGGCGGCATGACGGATACGGTTTTGACCAAGGGTGCGGGCAGCGATGTAGCAGAGCTTGATGCTGCAGATTTGTTCGGCGAAGTGCCAGCAAAGCCAGTTAAGAAAAAGCCGGCTGCCAAGAAGTCGGCAGGCAAAAAGGCCGCCGCTAAAAAGGCTCCGGCCGAAAAGAAGCCAGCAGCCAAGAAAGCTCCTGCAAAGAAATCTGCACCGGCGAAAAAGGCAGCAGTCAAAAAAACGCCAACCAAAAAATCTGAACCAAAAACAAAGCCTACCGCTAAAAAGGCGGCGGTAAAGAAGGTCGCGCCCAAAACCGCAAAAGCTTCGGCTTCCAAATCCAAACCGGCAAAGACTGGGCCTGATGCTAAGACTGGCGCAGGCAAAAAGGGGAAAGCTATCTCCAAAACCGCAACAAAGCCCGCCGCTGAAAAAGCACCCCCACAGCCCAAAGCTGCGCCAAAACCGAAAGCCGCTGAGCCTTCCGCTATTCCGCTCAGCAAGGCTGCACCCAATGATCAAGATTTGATCGCGGATGCTGTGTCGCAGAAGAAGGCGGAGCCGCAACCAAAGCCGGAACCCGTTCCTGAGCCACTGGCGCAAACCCAAGTGGATATGCCAACAAGCAAGCTAGAAGACGGCTCGCATTGGGATGGGTCGGAAGCGCTTGCTCCGTCCCGTGCGCTGACCTTGTCGGATTTTGCGCCACCATCCTCTGGGCCCGTGGAGCGGATGATCCGCCTAGCCTACCGTATTGGTATTCCCGGCCCGACGCTGACCTCACCTTTCCGCAAGCCTGCAAAAACACGCATTCTTGCCACTGTCACTGCGCCGCCATTGGGTAAGCGCACAGCAGGTATGGCTTTGCGCGCAGGTCATTTCCTAGTGCACGGCGTGAAAGCCCCGATCGCTGAAATGGATTTTGGGCCCGCACAGGGCCGCCTAACTCCTCCGTTTGAGCGGGTCGTCCACGGCTTTAGCTGGATGCGCGATTTGGCGGCGTCTGCTCCGCGTGAGCAGTGTGCAGCAACAGCTGAGCGCGTCACACAAAGCTGGCTCGATGCCAATCCAAAGCCTGATAAAAGCGATGCGTGGAAAGTTGAGCACGTCGGTAGCCGCGTGCTTGCGTGGCTGATGTATGCGCCCATGCTGATGTCGCGCGATGACAGTGCGTGGCGTGGGCGGATGTTGGCTGCGATTGAGGGCAATGCGCGCTGGCTCGATCATCATGTGCCCCATGAAAATGACCGGCTGGCAGAAATTTCTGGTTGGGCCGGTGTCACGGCGGCTGGATTGCTTTTGCCAGAAGGTAAGCCGCGGCGCTTGTTTGGCGAGGCAGGTCTGCTGAAGGCTCTCGGTGATTTGGTTGCTGAAGATGGCGGCGTCTTGTCGCGCAGCCCCTTGGCGCAAATGGACGCGATTGCGTTGCTGATTGATTTGCGTAGCTGCTATGAAGCGGCGGCAATTGAAATGCCATCCGCGCTTGGTGTGATGCTGGAATTGCTGGTGCCGCCATTGCTCGCGCTGCGCCACGGGGATGGCGGCCTTGGCAGTTGGCAGGGCGGAGCCGCCACCAACGCAGAAGAGCTGGCTACGCTGATTGAAGCCAGCGGCGTGCGCACACGCCCGCTTAAAGATATTCGCCAATGGGGTTTCCAACGTCTGACCGGCGGCAACACCACTGTGCAATTTGATGCAGCCCCGCCGCCGCGTGCGCGCTATGCCCGCTTTGGCTGTGCCTCGACCCTCGCGTTTGAAATGTCCGACGGCGCGCATCGTCTGATCGTCAATTGCGGCGGCGCAGCGGTTGCTGGCGGCCAAGTGCCTGCACGCATTGAGCAAGGCCTGCGGGCCAGCGCGGCGCATTCGACGCTGGTGCTCGACAATGTCAATTCCACCTCGGTTTTGATTAAGGGCAAGCTGGGCAAGGGCGTCGAGCTGGTTGAAGTCGACAAGCGTCTTGTGCCGCAAAAGGGCGGTGAAGCGATGCGAGTTGAGGCGTGCCATGACGGCTACACATCGCGCTTTGATCTGATGCATCGGCGCATTTTGATGCTGGGGCATGATGGTGAGGAATTGCGCGGCGAGGATATTCTGCTGCCCTCATCCAAGCGCGCGAAACGCGGCAAAATCGGCTTTGCAATGCGATTCCACCTTGGCCTTCACATCGAAGCCCGTGTGGCAGAGGATCGGCGCGGAGCCAGTCTAGTTCTGCCCGATGGGTCCTTGTGGCAATTCCGTCTGGCGGGCGATGATAGCCGCGCGGCAGTCAGCCTTGAGGAAAGCCTGTGGGTGGATGGCGCAGGCAAGCCGCATCCGATTGAGCAATTGGTCGTGCAAGGCATGGCCTCACGCGGCGGGGAGCAATTCTCCTGGCTGTTTAAGAAAATGAGCTAAGAAGGCGTAGGTTTCATGAGTAATGTGGTGATTAAACGGGCGCTGCTCTCAGTGTCCGATAAAAGCGGCTTGGCCGAACTGGGCAAGACTTTGGCGGCGCGCGGTGTTGAGCTTGTTTCCACCGGCGGTACGGCCAAGGCTTTGCGCGATGCGGGCCTAGATGTGCGCGACATATCTGAACTGACCGGCTTTCCTGAGATGATGGATGGCCGCGTGAAAACGCTCCACCCCAATGTCCACGGCGGCTTGCTGGCCGTGCGCGATAATGCAGAACATACCGCCGCGATGGAAGAACATGGGATCGGCGCGATCGATCTGGTTGTGGTCAATCTCTATCCATTCGAAGCCACCGTGGCCAAAGGTGCCGAGCGCGATGAAATCATTGAAAATATCGACATTGGCGGGCCATCAATGGTGCGGTCTGCAGCAAAGAACCACGGCTTTGTCACCATCGTCACAGATCCGGCGGATTACGCTGGATTGACCGAGGAATTGGGGGCGAAAGACGGCGCAACCGGCGCAGCATTCCGCATTCGCATGGCGGGCAAGGCCTATGCGCGCACGGCCGCCTATGATGCCGCGATTGCCAATTGGTTCGCCTTTGGTGATGCGTTCACTCACCCGCTGGGCGAAGAAGCATTGGGCGCAACGCCTTTTGTGGAAACAATGCCTCTGGCGTTCAAACGCGCTGATACGCTTCGCTATGGCGAGAACCCGCATCAGGGCGCCGCGTCCTATGTGCCGCAAGTTCTGGGCGCGCGCGGCGTGCCGCAGGCAGAGCAATTGCAGGGCAAGGCGCTTTCCTACAACAATTTGAACGATGCCGATGCGGCTCTGGAATTGGCGGGTGAGTTTGCAGGTGGAGATCCATCGGTGATCATCGTCAAACACGCCAACCCATGCGGCGTTGCCCAAGCAAGCACTTTGCTGGAGGCATGGGATGCGGCACTTGCCTGCGACAGCGTCTCTGCCTTTGGCGGAATTGTTGCGGTGAATACCGAGCTGGACGGCGCAACCGCCGAGGCGATTGCTAAGATTTTCACCGAAGTTGTTATCGCGCCCAAAGTGTCGGCAGAGGCCCGCGAAATCTTTGCCAAGAAGAAAAATCTACGCATTTTGGAATGCGGCACTTTGCCCGATCCGCGCCGCGGCGGCTTTATGATGAAGACGATTGCGGGCGGAATGCTGATGCAAAACCGCGATAGTGGCGCGATTTCGGAAGGTGATCTCAAAGTGGTCACAGACCGCGAACCGACACCGCAAGAATTGAAAGATTGCCTGTTTGCCTGGACGGTTGCCCGGCATGTTAAATCCAACGCGATTGTTTATGCCAAGGATGGCGCAACCGCCGGCATTGGCGCTGGGCAAATGAACCGGCGCGATTCGTCGCGGATCGCTGCGATGAAGGCGGCAGAGGCGGCAGAGACCCATAAATGGAGCGAAAGCCGCGCCATTGGCAGCGCGGTTGCCTCAGATGCTTTCTTCCCATTTGCCGATGGTTTGCTGGCCGCAGCAGAAGCCGGTGCAACAACCATTATTCAGCCGGGCGGTTCGATCCGTGATGAAGAAGTGATCGCAGCGGCCAATGAAAAAGGCCTTGCTATGGTCTTCACTGGGATGCGGCATTTTCGGCACTAAATAGCCTTAAAGATTGAGTGATCTGGCCTTCTTTTAAGGGGGCAACCTCGCGCCATCTCGGCTTTGGCCTCGTTTGGCCTC
>JALZVZ010000143.1 GCA_023299945.1 Altererythrobacter sp.
GCGCATGTTTGCCGCTATTCGCCGCGCTGAACATATCGGTCTGGTGCCGCCGCACGCGCCAATCGCGTGCAGCAAACCATGTGGCTATTTCGGGGGGGATTTCAAAAGAGGAGGCGCTGCCTGTTATCGCCATCCGGTGACCTGCTTCAATTGCCGTCCGCGTCTTCGACCGTTCCGTATTCCCATTCTTCGGCAAACTCACTCTGGGCATTCTCAATATCTTCTGCAGAGAGCCCAGTGACCTTGCTCACCAATTCACGTTCATCGGCGGATAGGTCAGCATAGCTGCGTGCCTCGGGCAGATCAGCGGTTGCCTCGGCTATTGTTTGCTCAATATTGGCAATGGCCCCCATCATTTGCGGCATGGCCTCCATGCTGGCGGCCATGACGCGTGGATCGCTGGCCATCGTAAAGCTCTTGCGTGCGAAGTTTGCGCCCGCGTCGGTGGAGAAAAACGCATCAATCTCCGTCAGCTCGCTGGAGGTGAAATTGATCGCATACAATTCCGACATTGCTTTGCGCATTGCTGGCTCCATAATGCCCATCATACTGACCATTATCTGCGGCATTACAGCGGCCTCGCGCTTCTGCCGCTCTTTCCAATTGGGATCAAATGTCGAGAGCAATGTGGACGTCTGCTCCTCATCCAGCACGCGATCAAAGCTATCCACGCCTAGCGTTTCTTTGAGAATGGTTTTTGCCGAAATCTCGCCCGCCATTTCCATCAAAGGCCCCATAGTACGGCCCATCATCTTCTCCATCATTTCTGCCATGCTGCCGTCTGGGATCATCTTGGCAATGATGTTCTGCGCCAAAGGCAGGCGGGCTTCTTGATCGGCTGTAAGCGGTTCAACGGCAAACATCTCACTGAGCCCACTAAGCATTTGCTCCATCTCGTCGGCTTCGCTTGAGGCTTCACCGTCATCAGCAAGCTCCACCGTCTCTTCTGATGTATCTTGAGCGACAGAAACAGCGGGCACAGTTGCAAGTGTCAATGCTGCGGTGGCGGCAAAAAGGTGTGGGCGGATCATAGTGTATCCTTTGTTGAAGAAATTGCCCGCCTTTAATGCCCGACAGTTTCCCCGCGCTCAAGGCCTGATAATTCGAGCTGCTCGTCAATTTGCGCAAGCAGGCGGTCTAGGCCTTCTTGGGTGTTACTTTCTGCGCGCGCAACCAGCACATCCTGCGTGTTGGAGGCGCGCAATAGCCACCAACCATCCGCCGTTGTGACCCGCACGCCGTCGGTGGCGTTCACTTCATGCTCGCTATTCGCAAGCCGCGCGGACACCTCGTCTATCGCTGCGAATTTGCGGGCCTCATCGACTTGGAAGCGCATTTCTGGCGTGTTGAGCATTTGCGGCATATCGCTGCGCAATTGGGTGACCGATTTGCCCAAGCGCGCCGATGCCGCAATCAGGCGTATTCCGGCATACAGAGCGTCATCGTAACCGTAATATGTGTCTGCAAAAAACACATGGCCGCTCATTTCGCCAGCCAAAGGCGAACCAGTTTCCTTCATTTTGGACTTAATTAGGCTGTGGCCGGTTTTCCACATCATCGGCTTGCCGCCATGCGCTGCGACATGATCGAATAAAGCGCGGCTAGCCTTAACATCGGCAATGATTACAGGAGCTTCTTCGCTGGGCAGGCGGCGTTTCAGCAGGTCCTCGGCATAAATCATCAGCAGCTGATCGCCCCAAATCACGCGCCCCTCGCCATCCACTGCGCCGATGCGGTCGCCGTCTCCGTCAAAAGCTACTCCAAAATCGAGGTTCTTTGCCGCGACAAGCGCCCGCAAATCCTCAAGATTGGCTTCAACAGTTGGATCAGGATGGTGATTAGGAAAATGCCCGTCAACCTCAGTAAACAGCATATGATGCTCTCCCGGCAGGTGCGGAACAAGCGCCTCCAGAGCCGGTCCGGCGGCCCCGTTCCCGGCGTCCCAGCCAACTTTCAAAGTGCTCAAATGCGCGGTATCAATGCCGTCGATACCAGTGAGCAAGCGGTCGATATACTCGCCGAGGACCTCGCGGCTTTTTACGCTGCCAATGCCACCATCTTCAACTGCGTCGATCCAATCGCCCGCCGCGGCAAGCCGGCCAATTTCGAGGATGTCATCTCCGAAGAACGGGCGCCCCTGAAATACCATCTTGAAGCCATTATAATTGGCGGGATTGTGGCTGCCAGTTATCTGAATGCCGCCATCCACCTCCTCAGCTGAGGCTTCTGCATAATAGAGCATTGGGGTGGCGCTCATGCCGATCTGCACAACATCGCATCCGCTCGCCGTTAGTCCATCGGTTAAAGCCTGCGCCAACATGGGCGAGCTGAGCCGGCCATCATAACCCACTGCAACCGTCTTGCCGCCTGCGCGCCGCAGCAATGTGGCAAAGCCGCGCCCAATTGCGCGCGCATCCTCTACGCCCAAGGTTTCATCAATGATGCCGCGAATGTCATATTCACGCAGGACAGTAGAGTGGAAATTATGGGTCATTGGCATTTATCCCTTTGATACAGATCTCAAGGCTGAGTTGGCTAGATACAGAGTGAGCGACAGTGTTTGAAAGTTTCAAAGCTATTGGCATTTTGCGGGGGACCACCTGCGGCGGGCTCGGCCAAATGCGCTGTCAGATATCTCCATTAGAGCCTTGATCGGGCAATTCAGCCAATAGCAAGTCGCGCGCCGCATTGGCTTCATGCACTTGATCATTTGATCCGCCCTTATCAGGATGCACCTTAGCCAGAACGCGCTTATGCGCCGCCAGAATTTCGCTGTGGCTGGCCTGCGTTGAAACGCCCAGCATTTGGCGCGCCCGCAGAACAGATTGTTGGCGCGTGGTACGCCCACTCAAAAACGCCCATGGCCATTGGCCAAAGATCATTTTGCAGCCAACCGATAGCACAAATGCAATAAGTACGAATTTCAA
>JALZVZ010000144.1 GCA_023299945.1 Altererythrobacter sp.
CATGTCTTGAAACCGCGCCTTTCCCACGAGGGCGGAACCAAGATATATGGCCGTGTTGACCGCCCGCTGATCCAAGTCGTCGCTGCTATGGAGCGCGAGGGGATCAAGGTTGACCGTGCGCGCCTTGCTGGGCTTTCGACAGAATTCGCGGGCGAAACCGCAAGGCTAGAAGGCGAAATCCACGAAGCCGCTGGCGAAGAATTCTCCATCGGCAGCCCCAAGCAATTGGGCGATATTCTGTTTGAAAAGCGCGGAAACAAAGGCGGAAAAAAAGGCAAGAGCGGGCAATATTCCACCGATCTCAGCGTGCTGGAACGCCTCGCAGGAGACGGCGAGCCGATTGCCAAAAAGGTGCTAGAATGGCGCCAATTGGCCAAGTTGAAATCGACCTATACCGACGCTTTGCAAGCCGCGATCAATCCTAAGACGGGCCGGGTTCACACATCCTATATGCTGGCAGGCGCACAGACCGGACGGCTATCATCCACCGATCCAAACTTGCAGAACATTCCGATCCGCACAGCGATTGGCCGGCAAATCCGCGAGGCGTTTGTGCCAGAGGCTGGCAATATTCTCCTCGCCGCCGATTACAGCCAGATTGAACTGCGATTGGCCGCCCATATGGCTGACGTCGGTACGCTGAAAGAAGCCTTTGCCAACGGCGAGGATATTCACTCGCGCACAGCCACAGAAATGTTCGGCGAGGTTACCCGCGACACGCGCGCCAAGGCGAAAACGATCAATTTTGCGATCCTTTACGGGATCTCTCGCTGGGGATTGGCGGGCCGTTTGGAAGTGGAAGCGGATGAGGCGCAAGCCATGATCGACACCTATTTCCAGCGCTTCCCCGGCATCCAGCGTTATATTGCAGAGACGCTGGAGACGGTGCGTGAACGCGGTTATTCAGAGACATTGTTTGGCCGCAAAACATGGTTCCCGCGTATCGATTCCAAAAACGGCAATGAACGCCAAGGGTCAGAACGCGCGGCGATCAATGCCCCCATCCAAGGCACCAGCGCCGACATTATCAAGCGCGCGATGGCGCGGATGCTGCCTGCCTTGCGCGATGCAGGCCTGCCCAATGTGCGCATGCTCTTGCAAGTGCATGATGAGCTGGTGTTTGAGCTGCCCGAGGGCGATGTCACAGCTGCCTCTCCCATTATTGAACGCGTTATGGCAGAGGCTGCGCAGCCGGCTGTTACGCTGGACGTGCCGCTAGGCGTAGAAATCGGTACGGGCGCAAGTTGGGATGCAGCACATTGATCGAGCAATATCTCAATCCAGCAAACTGGACCATTGACTGGATAGCAGCGACAATGGCGGCAGTGTCGCTGACCATTGGTTTGGTGCTCGCCTATCTGGCCTACCGCATCTGTTTTGCCATTGTCAGCAAGCTAGCAAGACATTCCGAAGACAAGGCCGATGATCTCATCATTGAGCGAATCAGACTGCCGATAAAATGGGCTTTTCTGACCATTGGCGTGTCGTTGGCGGCGCAGGCCAATCCAGCAATTGCCCGCTTTTGGGGGCCATTGGGCAGCTTTCTTCAACCGGCACTATTGGGCTGGATCGCCTTTAATTTGGTCAAAGCGCTTACCGCTGTTTTGGAATTACGGTTGGTGTCTGAGGACCCCGTCGCGGTGCGTAGCAGCAAGACGAGGATAGCGGTTCTCTCGCGCCTTGCGACCATGGCAATTATTACGATCACGGTCGGCCTGATGCTGTTTTCGATCCCTTCTGTCCAAGCGATTGGCACCACCATGCTGGCCTCTGCCGGTCTGGCGGCCTTGGCAGTGGGCGCGGCGGCCCAGCCAGCATTGAAGTCGTTGATCGCCGGGCTGCAAGTGGCGATCACTGAGCCTATGCGCATCGGAGATTTGGTGGTGGCGGACGGGCATACAGGACGCGTTGAGGAAATCCGGATGAGCTATGTTGTGCTGAGGATTTGGGACCAGCGCGTTATCATTGTGCCGACCACGCGCTTTTTGGATGATAGTTTTGAAAACTGGTCGCGTCGCAATGAAGAATTGACCGGGCCTGTGTTCCTGCATCTCGATCCGGCCACCAAAGTTGCGCCAATACGCGCAGAGTTTCTGCGCTATGTCACAGAGCATCCCTTATGCGATCAACGCTCTGCCAATGTGCTAATGACAGAGGCGCATCCAGAAAGCATCGAGCTGCGCCTGGCGATGAGCGCACAGACGATTGGCGAGCTGTGGGAGCTGCGCTGTGATGTGCGCGAACATATGCTCGGTTGGCTCGGCGACACCATGCCTGACGCGCTGATCCGGCACCGGCTAGAGGTGCAGGCCGCCAATGCGCGGAGCTCTGGCGGCTAGCTGAAACGAGCTAAACTGCGCTAATCATGCTTTTTATCGCGCGTTGGCTCAACCATCCCGTCATGCACAAAGCCGATGGGCCGCGCCTGCACAGCGCGTGTTTTTAGCTCGCCGCGCATCTTCTTATATTCGCTTTCCATCTTGCTAGTGACGGTTGCACGCGAATCTTTCAGCGCCTCGGCGAAGTCTTCGCCCGCGACCTGTTTCACCTTACCGCCGACACGCCGCAAAGCATTGAGGCCAGCACGGCGCACCACGTCTTCGAGATCGGCGCCGGTGAAACGCGCGGTCTTCTTGGCAACAGCGCCCAAGTCTACATCCTTAGCCAGCGGCATATTCTTGGTATGAATGCCGAGAATGTGTTCACGGCCCTTGGCATCAGGCGTGCCGACATAAACCAGCTCGTCAAAACGGCCCGGACGCAGCAGCGCAGGGTCAACCAAAGTAGGGCGATTGGTCGCGCCGATTACGATGACGGATTGCAGCTCTTCCAACCCATCCATCTCTGCCAAAATCGTATTGACCACGCGGCCTGTCACTTGCGGCTCGCCTTGACCAGAGCCGCGCGCGGGCACGAGTGAATCGATCTCATCGATAAAGATCACACATGGCGCAACAGAGCGCGCACGCCGGAACATTTTGGCGATCTGCTGCTCGCTCTCGCCATACCATTTGGACAAAAGATCGCTGCTTTTCATCGAGATGAAATTGGCCTCTGCCTCTTTTGCAACGGCCTTTGCCAATAAGGTTTTGCCAGTGCCTGGAGGGCCGTAAAGCAAGAAGCCTTTCGCTGGGCGAATACCCAAGCGGCGGAACGCATCAGGGTTTTTCAGCGGTAGCTCAATCCCTTCTTGCAGCTTTTCAATCGCATCATCCACGCCGCCAATATCCGACCACTTTGTGCGCGGCATTTGCACCATCACTTCGCGCATGGCGGATGGCTGGACGCGTTTGAGTGCAGACAGAAAATCCTCACGGCTGACACAGAGTTTTTCTAGAACTTCAGCCGGGATTTCCTGCTTATCAAAATCGAGTTCCGGCATGATTTGACGCACGGCATCGATCGCAGCCTCGCGGCACAGCGCAGCCAAATCGGCCCCGACAAAACCGTGCGTAACCCGTGCCAGTTCTGCCAGATCAATCTTCACTTCGAGCGGCATGCCGCGTGTATGGATTGCCAGGATTTCGCGGCGGCCCTGTTCATCCGGCACACCGATCACAATTTCGCGGTCAAACCGGCCCGGGCGGCGCAATGCCTCATCAATCGCATCGGGGCGATTGGTGGCGGCGATAACCACCAGATTGCTGCGCGCCTCCAACCCATCCATCAATGTAAGGAGTTGAGCAACGAGGCGTTTCTCCGCTTCGCCCGGTACTTTATCACGCTTCGGCGCGATGGAGTCGATTTCGTCGATAAATACAATCGCAGGCGCAGCTTTCGTCGCAGCCTCAAACACTTCGCGCAGGCGCTTTTCACTTTCACCATAGCCAGAGCCCATGATTTCAGGGCCATTGATGGTGAAAAACTCTGCATCGCTTTCATTCGCGACCGCTTGCGCGAGCCGGGT
>JALZVZ010000145.1 GCA_023299945.1 Altererythrobacter sp.
GGCGCTGCAATAATTAAAGTCCGCCGAAAATCCGCTAAATTCTGCACGGAAGCTCGGGCGATTAGAAAAGCGAGAACCGCATCCAGCGCAAAGGAAGCCCCCGATGCAAAGCCTCGCTCAAATCCATAAAATCCCACAAACGAGGTAACCATCCAGCCGCATCCAGCCAATATAAACAGGTCTGGAAAAGCGGGCTGATAATAGCCGCGCAGCATCCGATACAGCAGCCATGGCACCAGAGCAAAACACACCAAACGGTAAGAGTAGAATGTTTGGCCTACGACAGTAATTCGAAATTCTGGTGGCAGCAGGACTGAGCCAATCAGCAAGAGCAACGGTACAATTCCCAGCAATGCAACCGCCTGACTGCCAAGCTTTTGTGCACGCGGAATTTTGCGCGAGACACCGAGCGCCTTGCTGCCCAAATCCTCTTCAATTGCAAGTTCGCGGCTTGCCACTCTCAAAATCCCCTTCGCAATAGGACTTTGAACTCGCAATATCCCCTGTGCAACTGCAAAGCCGAATAGCCGAAAATAAAAATCACTTTCCTACAGATACTGTGCTGCACTACCTCGCGTTCCCTAATTGTTCTTTAGGAGATTCGATAATGCCACAAGATAAATTTGAACACGTCGCCGATAGTTTGACTGCACCTGCAGAAGAAGCCTTTGTCATTACCCCCAATGACACTGCTGAACTGCCGCAAATCACCAAAGCATTGTATATTGGCGATGGCGGCGATGTGACCTTGCGTCCCTTGCGCGCAACGCAAGATGTCACCTTTCGCAATTTGCCAAGCGGTGCCATTCTTGATGTTCGTGTCAGCGCCGTTCGCGAAGCGGGCACCAGCGCGAGCAATCTGATCGGGCTTGCTTAATGCCAGGCTTTGGGTTTTCGCCGCAATCCCGAAAAGGCCGGCGATATTCCGTCATCGAAGCTATGGAAATGGCTGTGCTTGAACCGGCCAGTGGCTGGGATGGCACGCTTGGATCAGGCTTCACCACTGTTCCCAGCGATCCTGTTCGCACAACTGCTAAACCAGCCTGCCGCCTGATGGTGCCGCCCGATCAATTCTTCACTGATGATCTGGTGGTCGGCGTGGCTGCGGCAGCCAATAATGGCGGGTCGCTGTTCCAGAATTTGGGGTTGAGCGAAGTGATTTTCCATTTCGAAGGCGCCTCTCATTCCGTGACAGAACCAAGCTATTACGAGTTTGATGATGTGAACGGCCATGATGCCAGCTATTTGGGTTGGTGGCTGAAAATCAAGCGACCCGCCAATATGACCGGCAGCGGCAACCTCTATATCGAGGCTGTTCCCGCAGATGCGTCGATGCAATCGCGGGTTATCGGCCCATTTGCCTTTCATCCGCGCCCGCAATTGTACGATCTGGAGCTAACCATCGCTCCATCGCAAACGGAGATCATTGGCCAGCGTTATCAAACGCCAAACGCGGCCTTTGCTTATGTCAAAGCACAATCGGCACAGAACCCGCGTGTGCATTTTGCAGAAGCAGGCTTTTTCGATCTGACGAGCGGCGGCGGCACTTATGCCCCGGCCGGCTATTGCACGATTACCGCCAGTGAACCGGTCACAATCGGCAAGTCCAGCTATGTCAGCGACACCACCGCATTCATGAGGCCAAAGATCAATGGCCTTTGGTTTAAGGGCGAGCGGATCACGATCGATTTTCGTTATGTTAGCGAAATCTACCGCGAGAACCAGCCGCGCGAACATGTGCTCGACGGGGTCAATATGACCAATTCCGATCCGGCAGGACGCGATGCTTTATGGCGCGGCGGCCCGCGCTATATCGGCTGGACAGTGCGCGGAAATGCTTGGTTCCTTGAATGCACCGCAACCGAGATTGCCAATGCCTGCCTTGATGCCAATCTGGTTCGCGGCGGACGGTTCTCACGCCTGACAGAAGACATCTTTGCCGATGCACGCTGCATTGTAGGATCAGAGGTTTTTGACCATTCTGACAATAGCCTCAATGCTGATGTGCCCTCGCTGGAAGTGCTTTATAACGGCGCGGAGGTCACTGCGACATTGGAGCGGACAGGCGCAGTTGATCCTTCAAATGCGCTTGTCATAGCAAGGTGGGGCGCAAACAGCGCTAGCTTCAATATTGGTGACACATTCAACCATTATTCGGGCGCGGCTGGTGATGGCTACACCATCCAAGATGTCGCCAATTGGCTGGACGGTTTGGGCGCAGGCTTTACCGCCAAAGTGCTCGACAATTCACGCCGCGCATCTGGCGCAACTTTGGCCGGCCTCAAAGGCTATGGCTTTGGCGCGACTGATTGCAAAAGCGCGGCTCTGACGGTGATGACGAGCTTCGATCGGCATGGCGACTGGTTCCAGCAACGCTTTAACAATGTCAGCGAAAATGTGATTGCCTATGACAATTGCGTGCTTTCAGCCCAGACGCAGAACATCTTCATTTCATCCAACAATGATGCGAGAGATTATGTGTTCTTCAATTGCGCATTTTGGAATGATCCCGTGGCCAGCGATTATTGGGATCCTGATATTCTTCTCAGCCAAATTGGCCGCAGCAATGTCGCACACAGCCACGTGGTGATCGCCCATTGCACTTTGGCCAATCAAGCGCTTGCTGTGCGGACGGATATGTCGGGCTTTGATCTCGACGCCTATTGCCTTATCGCCAATAATAGCCTGCGTGATGTAACATTTAGTGGCGCGCAAGATGGCGATGTAACTATTGCCAACAACCATTTGCACAGCGGCGCGCAAAGCGCAGCGGGCGCCTCTGGCACAACAATCGGCGGTGATGCGAGCAATTTATTTGTTAGCGTCGCCACCGGCAACTTTAAGCCTGATGCACAAGGTGGATTGGCGCAAAACCAAAAACCCACCGCCGTGCGCAATGCCCGCGGACAGAACGCCCGGGGCACATTGACCCCTGCTGGAAGCGATTACTAAATCTACTATTGCTTCTGATATCGCCTTCGGGGCGCGGCAAGTTATTCAGACAGGTTGGGCAAAACGCAGCCTGATTATCCAAGAATGGCCGCGCCCCTACCGCATGAATAGATGGGGGCTGCAAATTCAACCGGCTTAAAAATTGTTCACGCCGCCTTTAATGGTTAGGCTTGGCGCAACAAT
>JALZVZ010000146.1 GCA_023299945.1 Altererythrobacter sp.
GCGGATTGCGGATCGGTTCCGTCAAAATCGAGGATGACCTTATCGCCGTCGCGCCACATGGTGCATTTGATTTTATACGGGCCAAAACCCTTGCCATCATCGCAGAGATAATCTTCGAAACTGACCTTGGTTTCGGAAACCGCTTGGCCCAGCAGAGCCTTCATCGCGCGGTGGTTGCGGGCCAGCAATTCCTTGGTTGCCGACACATAAACATCATCGCCAAACCGCTCCGCCATTTCGACAACACGTTTGGACGCAACGCGGCACGATGCGATCAACGCATTGAGATCGGCCTGACACCAATCTGGCTTGCGCGTCTGATGCATCACCAGCTTCATCAGGTCTTCATTATATTCGCCCTTCTTCCAGATTTTTACTGGAGGAATGCGCACGCCTTCTTCAAAGATTGAACTGGCATTGATCGGCATAGATCCCGGTACGCTGCCGCCAATATCGGATTGGTGACCGAACATGGCGGTGTAAGCGATCAAGCGGCCATCCTTGAACACTGGCAGTAGCACGAGCCAATCATTGGAGTGGCTAACCGCGCCATCGCAGGAATAGGGATCGGATAGAAAGATCATGTCACCATCTTCCAGCGTGCCATCATACAGCTTCAAAAAGCCATCAATGAAGCTGCCGAATTGGCCCACGATCATCTCGCCTGTGGGCGCAGCGATCAGCGGGAAGGCATCGCCTTGCTCGCGGATACCGGGCGACATGGCGGTGCGCACGAGCGTCGCGTCCATCTCTATCCGGGCGTTGCGCAGCGCGTTTTCGATAATGTCCAGCGTGACCGGATCAAGATCGATCTTTTTGAACGGAGTGTCATTGGTTTCGATGATTTGTGCTGGCATGGTTTAGGCCTTTCCGCTCAAATTGATCATAATATTGCCGACCGGATCGACAGTGGCGGTGCAGCCGTTTTCAACCAAAGTGGTGGAATCCATCTCGGTAATGATAGCCGGGCCAGGAATGATATCGCCCTGTTTCAGCTTTGCACGGTCATAGATCACGCCGGCGCGCTCCTCCCCATCCATCCACATGGTGTGGTCGCGGATCTTGGCAGCAGAGGGATCACCATTGCCCTTGGCCAATTCATTAGCAGGCAGCGCAGGCGCTTCGCCCATGGCCACAGCGCGAAGGTTCACGATTTCATGCGGCGTATCCATGTTGAAGGTGAAGAGGCGCAAATGCTCCTCATTGAAGCGCGCTAGAATGCCTTCGATGCCATCCTTTTCGAGCAAGGCAGCATCAATGGTCAGCGGCACTTCGAAAGCTTGTCCGGCATAACGCACATCGACTTCAAACTCGCTGGTCACGGCATTTTCAGGCACCCCATCCGCCAGCAATTCGCTGCAGGTTTGCGCCTTCATTTCTTCCAGCAAGGCGATCAATTCGGACACATCCGTATCCTTCGCCAGCTTGCTAAAGCTGCGCGCGGTTTCGGTACGCATGCGCGTAGTTGCATCGCCCAATGCGCAAAGCACGCCGGGGGAAACGGGGCTGACGGCGGGCCAACTATCCATCAACCGTGCGACCGCATTTACATGCAAAGGCCCCGCCCCGCCAAAACCCATCAGCGCAAATTCGCGCGGGTCATAACCTTGCTGGACGCTGATCATACGCAGCGCGCCAAACATGTTTTCGTTCACAATATCGATGATGCCGCGTGCCGCCTCCATCAACCCGATGCCCAATGCGTCGGCAATGGTCTGGACTGCCTTTTTCGCGCCTTCGCGGTCGAGCTTGAACGATCCACCCAGCAAATCCTCTGGAAGGTAACCCAGCACGACATTCGCATCGGTTACGGTCGGAACCACGCCGCCCTTACCATAAGCGACTGGGCCAGGAACCGCGCCTGCGCTTTCCGGACCAACCCGCAATGCTTTGGTCAATTCTGGAACGTGAGCGATGGAACCGCCGCCTGCGCCAACGGTTTTCACATCAAGCGCGGATGCTCGGACGGACAAATGCCCGACTTCTGTGGTTCGCTGACGGCGCGGCTCCAAGCCTTCGATTAGAGCGACATCGGTGGAGGTGCCGCCGACATCCAACGTCAGAATGTTTTTAAGGCCAGCGCTTTTCGCCACCCACAATGCGCCAGTGACCCCGCCAGCAGGGCCGGACATCAGAATATTGACGGGATGCTCTTCTGCCTTTTGACTGCTCATCAAGCCGCCATCCGAACGCAGCAGGGACAGCTTGCCTGTCAGGCCTTCCTTTTCCAGCCGATCACGCAGGTTTGAGACATAATTGCCAACAATCGGACGCACGGCGGCATTGGCCACGGTTGAAAGCGTGCGCTCATATTCCTGCATTTCAGGCAGCACTTCATGGCTCAGGGAAATGGGAATATCGGGCAATTCTTCAGCTGCGATTTCGCCAATGCGAGCCTCATGCGCGCCATTAACATAGGCGTTAATCAGGCTGACGGTGAGCGCTTCAACATTTTGCGCTTTGAGTTTTTGCAAAGCTGCACGAACCGCGCTCTCGTCCAATGGGCGCACTTCCTCGCCATCGGCTCCCATGCGGCCGGGAACGTCAAACGTGTCCTCCAGATGGGCGAGCGGCTGAGGCTTGGGCCAAACGATCCAAGCAGCCAGGCCTCCGGGCACAAAACTGCGCGCGATTTGCATAATATCGCGGTAGCCTTCGGTCACGATCAGGCCGACCTTCGCGCCCTTGCCTTCTAGCACGGCATTGGTGGCCACGGTTGTTCCGTGAAGGAAATATTCGATTGCGTTCGGCGCGACATCCGCCTCTTTCAGGATTGCATTGACGCCGTTCAAAATGCCCTCTGAACTGTCATGCGGCGTCGAGGGTGTCTTATGACGCCAAAACGCACCGGTCTCATCATTGAACAATAGAAGGTCAGTGAACGTGCCCCCTACATCAACTCCCAAACGATAGCCCATCAGGCAGCAGTCCTTTCTGTAATGCCGGCCGGTTTTGGAAACCCGCCAGCTTTGCCGACCATCGCCGGCATTTCTTTGTTCATAAGAGTGGCAAGCCAGTGGTTTGCCGCGATAGTTTTTTCCAGCGAGTGGCCGGTTTCAATGCCTGCCCGCTCCAGCATATAAAGCACGTCTTCAGTGGCAACATTGCCCGCCGCGCCAGGCGCAAATGGGCAGCCGCCAAGCCCGCCGATGGAGGCATCCACCGTGCTTGCGCCTGCTGCGACCGCGGCCCAAACATTGGCAAGGCCAGTGCCGCGCGTATTGTGAAAATGAACGCGCACTGGCAGCGGATTGATGGCGGCGCGCACCCGCTCAACAAGGCGGGCAACATGGGCAGGGTTTGCCACACCAATCGTATCGGCTAGCGCGATTTCAACCGGGCCAGATTGCGCGAGTTCCCGTGCCATGTGGACAACACGATCTTCGCTCACCTCGCCGTCGAAAGGACATCCAAAACTGGCGGCGATGGTGGCCTGCGCAGTAAGGCCAGCCTCTTTCGCCCGGGCAATAATATCGCGGCATACATCGATCGTTTCATCGCTAGTCTGGCCTTGATTTGCGATACCGAGACCATCTGTTGCCACCGCAACCGCGCCCAATTGATCAATCCGGCCCGAAGCTATTGCGCGCTCCGCCCCGCGCATATTCATGACGAGACCGATATAAGTGACATCGTCCCGCTGCGGCAGGCCGGCGCAGACATCATCAGCATCGGCCATTTGCGGCACCGCTTTGGGATTAACAAAGCTGGTCACTTCGATCCTACGAGCCCCTGCGTCTATGGCGCGGGCGATTAACGCAAGCTTGTCTGCGGCCGGGATAGAATGCTTTTCGTTCTGCAAGCCATCGCGCGGGCTGACTTCGACGATTTCGATGGAAGATGGCATTTCTGTATACATTACGCGACGCCCCTCTCACGCTCTGTCATACCCTTATGCGCATCGCTATAGGCGTGAAATGCGCGGCGAATGTGACCCATCATTACTGTTTCAGCCCATACTCCATCACGCCGCTCAAAGGCAGATAAAAGATCGTTGTGCTCACTGTGCGAACGCTGAAACGCTTCGTGACTGTAATGATGCGCTGTGCGCCAAACCACTGGCTGTTCGATCAGAGCGGTGAGCAAATTCGTCAGGCGCCGCGAACCAGCGGCATCCAACACCAAAGCATGAAATTCGCGATTACGATCGAGGAAAGTTCTGACGTCAGGCTTTTGACCAGCAATCGCTGCGCCAATCGCCGCATTGCAGGCGCGCAATTGCGCCATAACATCCTCAGTCATCGCCTCGGCAGCGCGCCGCGCCGCATAACCCTCCAGCATCGCGCGCAGTTCAAATGCGTCACCCACATCACCCAGCGACCAATCCGAAACAAAGCTGCGCTGCGTGCCGGTGCGGCGGATCAGCAAGTCCGATTCCAAGCGCCTCAATGCATCGCGAATCGGTGTGCGCGACACCCCGCAACGCTCTGCTAGAGCCTCTTCGCCCAAAGCGTCGCCAGCCGACAATTCTCCGGAGAGGATCATCGCTCTGATCGTATCATATGCGCGGTCAGACGCCGTGGTCATAATTCATGGCCTCACCTAAGTTACAGGAAGATGCGAGAAAGCTTGACTTTGGCAAATTGTATACAATAAAGCCGGTCCAACGCAAGTCGGCAATTGTTAAGCTGACCTTGCAAGGGCTTTTACCGAACCGTCTTGTCTTTGAACTGGCGGCGCTTGAATAGCTGAGCACAAAACAGGCAGAGGCCTCGCCTAAAATGAGTCCAACGCCGCACTGAATTTGAGGGAATTATCCATGCGTAACTACCGTTTACTCGCCGCAGCATCTTTCGGCGCGATCGCATGCGCAGCAGCGCCGGCAATAGCTCAAGACGCAGGCGCTACGCCAGCTGCAGAAGAGGACGAAAACACAATCATCGTCACAGCCCGGCGCCAGAACGAGCGCTTGCAAGACGTCCCCGCCTCCGTCTCCGTTCTTACAGCAGACGCACTTTCGAAAACTGGCGCGAGCAATGCAGAAGACTTTGTTCAATTGACGCCTGGTGTCACGATCGTGACCGGCACCGCAGAGGCTGGCGATACCCAGATCAACATTCGCGGCATCAATGGCGCGCGTGACGCGGAAAGCTCCGTTGCGCTGGTTGTTGACGGCATTCTGAAAACCAACACCGCACAACTCAACCAAACCCAAGGCACATTGCGTCAGGTTGAAATTCTGAAAGGCCCACAAGGCGCGCTATATGGACGCAACGCAGCTGCAGGCGCCATTGTTCTGCAAACGCTGAAGCCCAGCGATATTTTCGAAGGCGGGATCAAAGCATCATACGCCAATGAGAACACGATCGAAGGAACTGCGCATATTGCCGGGCCTTTGGGCGATAATCTCGGTTTCGTTCTTTCCGGCTATTACCGCACAACAGACGGCTTTTTCCGCAATGAATTCCTAGATGCAAAAGTTGTCGATGACCAAGAAGTTTGGACCATCGATGGCCGTATTATCGCAGGGCTAGGCGATGACACCGAACTGGATGTGAAGGCGCGCTATTCCCAGCTGAACGGCGCTTCCATCAACTTCAACTCATCCTTCCACCTGCCCAATTTTGCAGGCGTAAACCCAGCTTTTAACGAGGATGTGAACGAGCATCAGTTTGGCTATTTCGGCAACATTCGCCCAACCAACGAGCAAGACAGCTTCGATATCTCGGCCAAAATTGAGCATGATTTTGGTAATATGTCGCTAACGGCATGGGCGCTTTATTCTGACGTTGATCAAAGCCTGACGGCAGACGGCACCTCTGCTGATTTTGGCCGCTTTATTTCGGCGGTTGATCCAGCTGCAGCCAATGTCGTGAACAGCTGCTTTGCCAGCACAGCGGCGCTAACCGGCTTTCCAGTGAACCAGCCGGGCTTTGTCGGTGCAGTGCCTGTGCCGTTCATCTTTGATCCGGCCAATGGCTCCACCTTTGGCGCATACAGCCCCAGCACTTGTGATGGCACGCAGCTGCAAATTCGCAAGCAATCCGACATTAGCGGCGAGATCCGCTTGGCGTCGAATGGCGGCGATGCATTAAGCTGGCAATTGGGCGCTTACTTTCTCACCATTGACCGCGAAACCGGCGTCAGCATTGGCGGCGACACAGGCGCAGGCGTCAGCCGCGAATTGTTCAATGCCCCGGGCAGCGCAAACCCAACATCGCTGCTGCTCAACGACACATTCGACACCAATGTCTATGCCGTGTTCGCCAACGCAGAATATGAGTTCGGCGATCTGACCGCTGGCCTTGCTCTGCGTTACGATATTGAGGACCGTACATCAGAATCGCTCGTGCCAGCAGGCGCGCTTGATCCCTTCACTGGCGGCCCGATTAACCCCGGCTTGGCATTCGGCGCTTTCGCTCCGGTGGATGCAACGTTTAAGCAATTGCAGCCCAAGGTTAGCCTCAGCTGGAAGCCCAACCCAGATCTCAATTTCTATGCGAACTGGGGCATTGGATTTAAGTCTGGTGGCTTCAACAACCAAGGCTCCTCTGCCATCATCAACGCCAATTTCGTTCAGTTCATTGGCGCGGACGTAAATATCCAAGACCAATATGACAAAGAGGTTTCCTCTGCGTTTGAGGCCGGTGTCAAAGGCCAGTTTGCCAATGGCGCGATCACATTTGATCTGGCGGGCTATTACACCAATATCGAAGACATGCAGTTCTTCGAGTTCTTCGTTGGCTCATTCGGATTGCTCCGCGTGGTCTCCAACATTGATGATGTTGATGTTTACGGGGTTGAGTTCAACACCTCTGCTGAAATCGTTGAAGGCTGGAAATTCTTCGGCTCAGTCAATGTCACCGATAGCGAGATCAAAGCGAACAGCTCGCGCCCAAGCACGGTCGGCAATAAGTCTCCCTACACGGCGGATTACACAATCAACCTTGGCACAGAGATTGATGTTCCGTTCACCGACACCATCGATTTGATCTTGCGCGCTGATTACCGGATCACTGGCCCCACATTTTTCCACTCGTTCCAGGACCAAGACACGCCAACATTGTTCTCAGGCTTGCTGCCCACCTCTGCGCTCGCGCTGCCTGACTTTGTGGGCGATGCAAATTTCGGCGTTGCCCAGCGCGAAGCCTTTGGTGTGCTCAATCTACGGGCTGGAATTGAAAGCGGCAATTTCAGCGCAGCTGTATTCGCCAACAATGCGCTTAACCGCGAATATCTCAACGAAGTGATCCCCGCAATTGAATTTGGCGGATCATTTATCTCGCCCGGCGCACGCCGGTTGGTGGGCGTTGAAGTTGGCTTCGACTTCTGATGCCAGCATGAGCGGTTTAGACGACAATTACGCCAAGGCGTATGGACAAAGGGCGGGCTTCGGAAAGAGGCCTGCCCTTCTCCTCATTGATTTTGTGCAAGGGTATTTTGACCCCTCATGCGATTTGTATGCCGATGTCGATGACACGCTTGCCTCTGCGTTACGAGTGCGTGAGGCCGCCCATGCAGCGGACATTCCAGTGATCCTGACCAATGTTGTCTACCATCCCAAGGCACTGGATGGCGGCCGCTTTTACGAAAAAGCCAAACCCTTGCGCTATTTCCTTAGCGGAAATCCCATGGGTGCATGGCCGGAAGGGCTTGAGCCGACCGAAGATGAACTCATCATCTCCAAACAATATCCCAGCGCATTTTTCGGCACATCGTTGGCGGCGACCTTAACCAGTCTTGGCGTGGACAATGTGATCCTAACCGGGCTGACCACCAGCGGCTGTGTCCGCGCATCATGTGTCGATGCAATGTCGCATGGCTTCATTACAACCGTGGTGCGCGATGCGGTGGGCGACCGCCATTCAGACCCGCATGAGGCCAATTTGTTCGACATGGACGCCAAATATGCCGATGTTGTTTCTGAAGAAGCCATCATCACGCATCTGCAAAACCTGCACTAGGGGGACGAACCATCACACAAACCACTCGCGCGACATTCAGCCAGATAGGCGGACCAGAAGTGATCGAATGGATAAGTGAGGATTTACCTGCCCCGGCTGCCGGCGAAGTATTGATTGAGCAAAGCGCCATCGGCCTCAACTTCATCGACACCTATCACCGCACGGGGCTTTATCCCGTACCATTGCCCAGCGGATTGGGGCTTGAGGCGGCAGGCACAATCACCGCTGTGGGCGAAGGCGTAGAGGATTTCAAAGTGGGCGACCGCGCCGCCTATATGGGGCCGGGCAAGGACGGACTTGGCGCCTATGCAACGCGCCGCATCATGCCAGTGGCAGGCCTCTTCAAACTGCCTGATGATGTGCCAAGCGACATTGCTGCCGCCGCTTTGCTAAAAGCCGCCACAGTCGAAGGCTTGGTGGAACGCTGTGCGAAAGTGCAAACGGGCGACTGGGTGCTCGTCCATGCCGCTGCAGGCGGCGTTGGACTGATCATGGTGCAATGGCTCAAAGCAATTGGCGCCAATATTATCGCTGCAGCCTCTACCGATGCAAAGCTGGAACTGGCCCGCAAAGCTGGCGCGCATCACACCATTTTAAGCGGCGCGGATGATCTGGCTGCGCGGGTCCAAGAATTGACCGGCGGTACCGGCGTCTCCGTTGTCTTTGACGGCGTGGGCAAAGACACATTTGAGGTCTCCCTCGACTGCCTTGCCTCGCGCGGGCTTCTGGTCAGTTTTGGTAATGCCAGCGGGCCCGTTGAAGGTGTGAACCTCGGCGTATTGGCGAGCAAGGGCTCGCTCTTCGTCACCCGCCCAACGCTCGGACATTACTATGCTACGCCCGAAGATGCCGCGGCAGGTATCGCGCGCGTTTGGGATATGATCGGCAGCGGCAAGGTCAAGGTCACCATTGGTGCGGCCTATCCGCTCAGCGAAGCTGCCAATGCGCACCGCGATCTGGTGGCGCGCAAGACCATCGGCTCGGTCATTTTGCTTCCGTAACGTTCTAAAACTCAGCCTTTCTTTCCGCACCTAAGGCTGCTGTACCTTCCACGAAATCTGCCCCCGCAAACACAGTTCCCTTCCACAAAGGCAATG
>JALZVZ010000147.1 GCA_023299945.1 Altererythrobacter sp.
CCCGGCCAAGTGGGTGAGGACTTAAAGTCGCTGAAATTGGTTCGCAGCGCGCGCACCACCGTCACTGGAATATCGACGTTTTTGGCCGCATCGATAATGCCGCCATTGCTGCGGCTGGAGCCATAAACGCTAGCCTCTATTTCGGGCGAGCAGGCAAGTTCCATTCCTGCTCCCTCGTGGGCGCCATCCGGCTTTTCGAGCAGGCCATATTCGCAATAATCGCGCAGCACGCGCGGATCATAAAGCGCATAGGGATCGCGGTCTTTGAAACGGTCAAACATGGCATCAGCGGAGGCGAAATCGCGTTTGCGTTTGATTGCGGGGTGGGGCGCATCGGGGCTGAAGGATAGCTCTCCGCTGACATACCATTCCGGCTCGACGATCACGGGATCGAACAGAGTGAGGCGGCTTAAGAGAGCGGGCGCATCGGCTGCGACTTGCAGCAAGATATGCGCGCCCATGGAATGTCCTATACCGTGCGCGCCGGTAACGCCGAAATGCTCCAATACGGCGCGCACTTCGCTTGCCACATCCAGCCAATGGGTGATGGGTTCGCCGCCTGAACGCCCATGGCCATGCAAGTCCAAACTCAACACATGGGTATCGGGGAAATGCTCGATTACAGCATCGAATACGCGGCCATGAAAGCCGGTCGCATGGGCAAACAGAAGCGTGGGCGCGCAGCCTCTTGCCTCGGCGTTCCATTCCCATGTTGCGAGCTGGGTACCGCCGATGGGCGTCATGTGCAGTGTTGGTTGTGTCATGCCTTTTGCAAGAGCGCAGGCGCGCGACCTACGCAAGCCGTCATTTTAGCCAGCCACCATTCGCATGTCCTATTCGCGCTCTGAAAACATCTCGCGGATCATCGGCTGCAGATGCGGGCCGTAATTGGCAAGGACGTCCCAATCACTGACCTTTTCATAATGTGAAACCAACGTTTTTCCGTTCCATAGGTGGAGGGCATAGGTTGGCGGTTCGGTCGTTATCAGCGCGCGGGCATCGGGTGTGTCGGGAGAAATTTCGCGCAAATCCATCGATACCAGCGGCGCGACAGAGGGCGTTACGCTGAGCGGGATACCGCAAAAGCGCGTGTTAATCGGCCGGTGCAAATGGCCGCAATGGATGGCGTGGATTTGCGGCTGATCGGTCATCGCCTCGGCCAGGCGCAGCATCCATGGCTCATCCTCGCCCGGATCCATCCAGCCAATGCCAGAGACAACCGGCGGATGGTGCATGAAGATCACCGTGGGCGTATCGCGATTGGCGGCCAATGTCTCTGAAAGCCATGCCGCGCGCGCCTCGCAAAAAGCGCCGCCATGCCTGCCTTCATCAAATGTATCGAGCATGATGATAAGTAATCCATCTTGCTCAATTGTATATTGGACAAAGCCGCCGTCCATCGTCGGGCAATTGGGAAAGACACGTAGCAATTCTTCGCGGCTGTCATGATTGCCCATTAGCGGGTGGATTGGCCATGGGACTTCTTCTAGCGCCGCAGCGATTTTCTCAAAACTGTCGCGGTCGCCGCGGTCGGTGAGATCGCCTGTTAAGACCAACATATCGGGCGTATTCGGCGCTTTCAAAAGCCGTGCCAGCGTCTCGCGAAAGCGGATGCGGTTGAGCTCTTCTGGTTTTGCCTCTGGATCAAAACCGATATGAATATCGGTCATTTGTGCAATCAACATGTTGGAGCCCTTTCCACCACAGCTCTATCGCCCTTTTCTGCTAAGCAGGGCGATCTTGTCTTTTGTCCTAGCGGGATGGTCGAGTGGCAGTTTGCCGCTAGGCGGATGATATTGGTGACACATGGCGCAGCCTGAAGCGACAGCTGGTTTCTTCGCATCCTCGCCCAAATGGCAATCTCGGCAGACCGCAATATCGGGCAGCAGCAAATCTGCGGAGGAAGAAGAACTGTCTGCGGCGTGGCATGTGCTGCACGTTTCCTCGGTATGGGCCTCGTGAGTGAAGCGGCCTTTCACAAGGTAATAATCGGATTGGAAGACCGGCATCAAATCGGCGCGGCCGTTCACCGTGGTGCGAATGTGACATTCGGCGCAAACGCCAGTGCGCGAGAGAATGTTATTGGTGGCGATCAATGAAGCGCGCGGTTTGCCAAAGGTTGGATAGCGGCGGCCCGGAACCGATGCCCCGCCAATTTGACCAGGGCGCTTGCGCTCAATTCCGCGTGGTTTGGGGCGAGAGATAGCGGCGCGTTTTGCGCCAACAGATGCCCCCGCGACATTGCGCAAATCAGCCAAAGCCTTGCCGACATCGCCGTGGGTGAGAGAGCGGAAACCGCTCGCGTCGCGCCCGATCACAAGGCTGTGACAGGCGGCGCAATCCTCCTCCATATTCACCGGCGCAAAATCATCCTTATCCTCTGTGTACGTGTGGCAATCAGCGCAAACCAATGTCTTGCCGTAACCCTTTGCGCCCAGACCGCGGGCCATGCGAGTGACCCCGCTGCCAGCATCCAAATGGATGTCATGCGGGAAGATCATGCCGTTATAATCGGTCATGCCTTTGGTCATCACCATGCGAGTGGGCTCTAGCTGGCCGGGGCCAGTGCGAACGCGCACTTTGAACTGCGGGTGGTCTTTGCCAAAATCGCCGGCATTGCCCAGCTTTGTGTCGCTCAGGCGCTTGTCCATACCATCATGGCATTCTGCGCAAAACGCCTGCGTGGTCGGCTCCATTTCGACCTTGCCCTCATGCTCTGTATGGCAAGTGGTGCATGAGCCCTGGCCTTCTTTGCCAAGATATTCAGCGATATCCCATTGCACTTGATCAGCCTGAGAAATTGGGCCTGCGCCGGTTAATTGGCGCGGGATTTCTGCGTGATCATCAATGGCTTCGTGACAGGTGAGGCAGGTGCTGTCTTGCACCGATTGGAACGGTTCGACGTGGCACGCCTCGCAATTGTCTTCCAGCGTATGGTGCGCAGAAGAAAGCGCGCCGGTGCTCCAGCTGGCATCCATTGTCACTTGACCCGGTTTGTCGGGATCAGGCGTTTCGGAGCGGTCGCGGGTAAGGTGCGAATAAACGGGGATGGCAAGGAAGGCGACTAGGATCGCGGCCATACCAATCCACGCCATGATGCGTTTGGATGGCAGGGCGCTGGCAAGCGCAAATCCGGCCAAAGCATCGCTGTCACCGGCCTTTTCGGTGATCTGCGTTTGGGTGATGGTGACCGGGCCCTCGGCCTCTTTGCTAAATGCGAAGCGATAGGAGCCAAAGCTCAGCTCTGTACCGGTGGCCGGATCAAACAGCGCCTGTGTGACAGTCTTGCCGTCGTGGCCAAAGCCCAAAGTGCCAACGGCGGCGGCGCGTAATTGATCGTCTGTTGCATGCTCGCTGGCTGGTGCAATTGTGGCGTGGTGCTGCTCCACTGCCAAATCGGGCAATTGCAGATCATTGTCCGCAGAACGCCCGATGGAAAGCGTGTCGCCTTCATGTATCCGGTCGCGAATAATCTCGCGTCCAGCCGCGGTGAAATCAATGGTGCGGATTAGGAATGTCATGCTGCGGTCCGCCCCCTCACCAATAATAGAACACGCTGACGATATGGGCCGTCAGGGCCGCAATCAGCGCAATTGTTGTTGGGATATGGATAAATAGCCAAACTTCGAGCAGCGCTTTTAAACGCATCTGGCGGCGGATTTGAGCAAGCTGATCCTTGCGGCGCTCCAGCAGGGCGCGCACGCGCTCTCGCTGTTCGACTTGGGCTTCGTCGCTTTGCCCTTTGGAGAACGCGGAAAACGCGCGGGATGTTGCGCATAATGGATAAGCGCCGGTTAGCCGCGCGGTAAATCCGGCGCTAAACACATCGGCTTTGAGTGCAGCGATAACGCGGTCGGAATCTTGGCGGGCTAGCGGCTGCGCGGCGCTTTCCAATTGGCGGTCAATCGCGGCGAGCGCATCGACCATCTCGCCGCGCGTCATTTCATTGCGGTTATTGGACAATGCGCGCGGCAGGCTGGCGTAAACCGTGATGCCGTACATGCCGCTAACGATGACAAACAGCATCAATCCGTAAGCCAGCGTGTGGATGTTCCAGCCAAATTGAAAGCCGGTGTGCAGCGTGCCGACCACGATAAGAGCAAGACCGAGATAAACATGGGCCGAAGTCCATGCCTTGAGGCTCCAATGCCCCGCGCTCATCCGCCGTTTGCGCACACCCAGCATGGTTAGCCATAAGATCAGCAGCGCGCCAATTGTGCCCAAAGTATAACCGAACCAGCTGCCGCCATTATGGCGCGGTTCGACCTCGATGGTTAGATAGCCATAGATGGATGCGCCGCTCAGGATGATTGCAATCCACATCCATAAGAAGCCCTTATGGGTCAGGAAGCTGGAATGGTCCGTGTTTCGGCGCTTTTCGTTAAAGGCAAAATTGCCTTTACGATTTGCTTTAGAGGCCATCAATCCGCCCCCTCAACCAGCTTGGTAAAGGTCAGGAATTTCTCAGGCGCCACGCGAATGGCTGCGCCCGTTGGGCAAGCACGCACGCAGGCGGGGCCGCCTTTGATCCCAGCACACATGTCGCATTTGATCGCGGTTTTGGGCTGAGCAGCGCCGTCTTTCGCCGATTTCTTGCTGCGCCAATCATAGCTTGCCTCGCCCGGGCCGGGGCCAGCGCCGAACAATAGCCATGACAATAGCGAAGGTTTCTTTGGCGGCTTGGCATCCATCCGGATCACGCCATACGGGCAATTGCGCTGACAATTGCCGCAGCCAATGCAAGTCTCGTCAATAAAGACCTCGCCATCGGGCCCGCGTTTGATCGCATTGGGCGGGCAATCGGCCATGCAATGCGGATGCTCGCAGTGGCGGCACGATGTTGGCACATGCAGATGCGCGTAAGTGCGGCCAGCTTCGCGGTCGAGGCGCGAGAGGCCCTCGTGACTGTCAGCACACGCCTTCTCGCAATTGTCGCAGCCAACGCAGAGCTTTTCGTCGATCAGCAGCACGTCGGTTGCCTCGCCAAGGCCATTGTCTAGGAGGAATTGCGCGGTTTGCGAATACATATCGACCGCGCCAGAAAAGCTGTCTTTTTGCCCTTCGATAAATTCGTTCACTTCGCGGCGGCTGGCCATATCTTTCATCGTGCGCGCGCGCAGCTGAGGTTTGCGGTCCATCAATGCGGTGAACACTTCGCCCGGGAAGCGCACGACTTGTGCTTTAATCGCCGCCTTCACTGTGGCGGTGCGGGCAGAGCCGTCAATAACTGCCATCTCGCCAAAATAGGAGCCTGCGGGCAAATAGGATAGGAACACAGGCTTGCCGCCAATTTCCTTTTCAACAATCATCGATCCGCGCTGGATGACGTAAATATCCTTGTCGTCTGCGCCTTCTTCGATCACCACTTTGCCGCTGGGAACGTCGACCAATTCCGCCGCTTCGACCAAAGCGGCAACATCGTCCTTTTTAAGGCCCGAACCGAACATTTGCAGCAATTGCCGCTCGATCGTGATGCGGTTCACGGCGCGGCCTGCCGCTGGCACGGTCGCAATTAGCTTCAGTGCCGCACCGCGCGACAATTCAATCACGGTGGTCGGCTCGCTGGCGCGAATGGTTGCGCCGCGTTTGCGCCCTGAAATCAGGCCTACTTCGCCAAAGATTGTGCCTTGTTCAATCGGCACAGTGATGGAGGTATCCTCGGGATTGACCTCTACCGCAACGCCGCCTTCGGCAATGGCAAACATGGAAGATCCCGGGTCATTGCGCACAAAGATCACATCACCCATGCCGTAATGCCGCACATCGCTATCGAGCATCAACTCGCGCATTTGCAGCGGCGAGAGTTCTTCTAAGATCACGATGTTCTTGTTGAACACCTCCAGCCATTCTTCGACGGTACGGTTGCCAGGAAGGGCTGCGAATTTCTCGGCCAAAATGGGCTCATCCGCGGGCTTGAGATCCAAGTTTCCACTCAGAAACTCGATCACGTCATAACCCTGGTTCATACAGTGCTTGATCAGCGGATAGCCTGCCAGCGCGCCAATCACATGGACGCCGGCCTGTGTTGTCTCAAAACTTGGCGTGAGCTGGGGGAATGCGGCGCGGTCTTCGGACGTAAAATCAATCCCGCAGCTTTCCACAAACTTGCGCGGAGCCTGCGAACCTGTGCGCGCAATGATCCGGTCGCAAGGAATGGTTTCTGTACCGTCGCGCGTTTCCAGCACCAGCTCGCCGTCTTTAACCTCGGCAGGGTTGGTCTCGCGCCGCACAAAAATGCGACCATTGGCCTCGGCCTCTTCCAGCAATGCGACATTCGCCGCCTTCGCGCGCGCAAATTCAGCGTTGCGGTTGAGGATGGAGACAATATTGCGTTGCGCTTCATCAGCGGCCAAGCCCAATGCGTTTTCAATGCCTGCATCGCCTGAACCGATAACGGTGATATGCTCATCGACATATTCACCTGGATCATCGAGTTGATATTGGATTTGTTCCGCATCTGAGCCGGGGCAGCGCAATTTGTTCGGATTGCCCTGCGTCCCGATGCTCATCACAACGGTTTCCGCCTTGACCACATCGCCGCTTTTCAGCTTGATCTCAAATGCGCCGATTGTGCCAGCGATCTCCACCACTTCGGAATTGAAGCGGACATTGACCTTGCCCTCTTCGATCTGACGGTTCCACGTATCGAGAATAAATTCGCGCTTGCCCGCGTCAAAGTCGAGGTCAGAGCGCAGCACCAGATTGCTGGGCGTCGCCATGACGTGCTTGCCCTTCTGATACTTGAAGATTGTGTCAGACAGGTGATCTGTCTTTTCGAGGAGGACGTGGGTCATGCCCAGCGCTGCTGCATGCGCAGCGGCACTCAGCCCGGCAGGGCCTGATCCAACAATTGCAACGCGATAAAGGTCCGGCACCCAAAACCCCCCTAAGGTAACACCGGCGACCGTATTATTTTGATTATGACTAACATCATAGGCATTATGCGACAAAAGAGCCAAGGGGAATTGCAGGAATTTTATACCGCTGTTAGCTACCCGCCCCATGGATCAAGAGAATCAGGACGAGTTGAACGCTGGCACAGAACCCAAATCGGGTGCTAGTCGTTGGGGTATTGGGCTGCTTCTGGTGGCTGCGCTTTTGGTGGCAGGCGTGCTGGTTTGGCGGACTTTGAACGAGGGCAGTAGCGATACTGAGATGGCGGCAGGATCTGCAGAACCGAGCATCGCAGAACTGTTAGAGGCGGCAGAAGGCGATCCTGAAAACAAAGATCGCTGGCTTGAACTTGGCTTCGCTTA
>JALZVZ010000148.1 GCA_023299945.1 Altererythrobacter sp.
CACAAAGCGAACCCACAGAGCCGCCGCTGGCTGGGGCCACGATTGGCGGCGATGTCGCGCTGGTCGATGAAACCGGCAAGGACGTAAGCTTTTACGACTATAATGGCCAATACCGCATGGTCTATTTCGGCTATGCGTATTGCCCTGATATTTGCCCATTTGACGTGCAGCGTATGGCAAAGGGCTATGAAGATTTCAAAGCGGCTGAGCCTGACCTTGGCAATAAAGTCACGCCAATGTTCATCACCATTGATCCCGCGCGCGATACGTCCGAAGTGGTGGCCGAGTTTACCGCGGCATTCAGCAGCGATATGATCGGCTTTACCGGGTCTGAGGAACAAATTGCCGCAGCCGCCAAAGCGTTTGGCTCGTTTTATGCCAAGGGCGATGAGATGGAGAACGGCGGATATCTTATGGATCACAGCCGCGCCGCTTTCCTAATGGGGCCGCAAGGCGAACCCATTGCCCTGCTGCCGGTTGAAGAAAGCGCGGCCGGCGTCACTCAAGAACTCCAAAAATGGGTGAAGTGAGGGACAAATTTTGGGAATTGCCATTGGGCGATCTCACCCGCGCCGAATGGGAGGGGCTGTGTGATGGCTGCGGGCGCTGTTGCCTTCACAAAATTGAAGACGCTGATACGGGCGAAATTGCCGAAACAAACGTCGCGTGCAAATTGCTCGACACAGGCACGGCGCGCTGCATGGATTACCGCAACCGCAAAGCCTTTGTGCCTGATTGCATGCGCCTGACACTGAAATTGGTCGACGAGGTTCCTTGGCTGCCAAGCACTTGCGCGTATAAATTGCGAGCGAGAAACCAGCCGCTTTATTCATGGCATTATCTGCTTTCCGGCGACCGCGACAGCGTGAACCATGCCAATGTGGGCGCAGCAGGACGCGTGGTTTCCGAAACCAGCGCAGGCCCGCTGGAGCATCATATTGTCGATTGGCCTAAGGCAGGTTTGAGCGATGATTGACTGGTTACGCAAAGAGCTGATTGAGCCAGAAATTGTGCTCGATACCGGTTCCAAGACATTTACGCTGCCCATTGTCCTGCGCCGTCACCCGCGCGCGCGGCGCATGACCTTGCGGCTCGCCCCTGATGGTAGCGAAGCGCGTGTGTCTTTGCCGCGGTGGGCCAGCAGCCGCGAGGCCATTGAGTTTGCCCAGTCCCGCGCAGCATGGCTGCAAGGACAATTGATCAAAATCCCGCAAGACGCCGCCCCTGCGCCCGGCGGAACGGTGACTTATCGCGGCAAAACTCTAGATATCAATTGGGATGCAGACGCACCGCGCAAACCCAGCTTCGATGATGGCTCGGTCACTTTGGGCGGCCCCCAATCCTCGCTCATCCCGCGCCTGCAAAAGGCATTGGAAGCCCGCGCCCTCGCCCTATTTGAGGATGACCGCAACCATTATTGCGCCGCTGCTGGCCTAGATGCCGCACCGGTGAAATTATCCCGCGCCCAGCGCCGTTGGGGCTCATGTTCCAGCAAAAAGGCATTGCGGATTAATTGGCGACTTGTGCAAGCGCCCGATCACGTCCGGCGCTCTGTTGTCGCCCATGAGGTCACCCATTTGGTCCATTTCGACCACTCACCCGCTTTTCATTCCATGCTGGGCGATCTGTTCGAAGATGACATTCACGCAGCAGACGCATGGTTGAAGGATAAGGGGCGCAGCCTCTACGCCAGCTTTGGCTGAGCCTAATTTGGCTGAGCCGCATTAGCCCCGCTGCTGTACCCCCTAGCGTTAAACGCGCCCCATCCCTATATCTCTGATCATGTCATTCGTTTCGCGTTTAAATCCCAAGGGCGGGATCACGGATTTTTGGACTGAGTTCAAAAAACCCACACCCTACCGCGTGCCCATTTTGCTGGCATCTATTGCCCCTGTCGCCCTGCTAATGTGGTGGGCAACCGGAGAGCAATATATGATCGCGCCAGAGCCGCCAGAGGTTACCTATATCTCCACCTTTGCCGCTGATCAGACCGATGAAGAAATCATCGCCAAAAATGCAGCACGGCAGAAAATCATGGATGCGCGCAGAGCAGAACTGGAAGCAATTGCAGAGCGTAAGCGCGAAATTTACCGCGAGCTTGGCCGGGCAACAGGCGTAGATGTTACGGATACAGAAAATCCGGTTGAAGAAGCGGAAAGCGCTGATACCGCTCCTGAAGAAGCCGCTGAAATACCAACAGAAATCGAGCAATAACTCTGGTTGTGCAGCCCGCATTTACTGACCAAGAATGGATGGCCTCAGCTGCGCGCTTGTCGCAGCGCGGCGTCCCCCTGAGCCGCCCCAACCCTAGCGTTGGATGTGTGATTGTCCGTGATGCCAGTGTGCTATCGCGTGGTTGGACACAAGGTGGCGGCCGTCCCCACGCAGAAGCGCATGCTTTGACGGCATTGAATGCAACTGGAACAACAGCATCTGGCGCGAGCATTTATGTCACCTTGGAACCTTGCGCGCATATATCGACGCGCGGGCCATCTTGCGCAGATTTATTGGCAGAGGCAGCGCCTGCGCGGGTTGTTATCGGCCAGCTTGACCCCGACCCAAGAACAAGCGGTGCAGGCATTGAACGGCTTGAGAGGGCCGGTATCTCTGTCACCGTCTTGGATGATGCGGCCTCGAAAAATTCGCTTCCCGGATATTTGATGCAAGCGCGTGCATCCCGCCCCTTTATCACGCTGAAATTGGCCATGTCGCAGGATGGATTTATCGCGCGCGAGTCGGGAGGGGACCCTTGGATTACCGGCGAAAAAGCGCGCGCACATGTGCATTCTAGGCGGGCCAAGCAGGATGCCATTCTGGTCGGCGGCGGCACCTGGCGAACGGATAATCCGCGCCTCGATGTGCGCTTGGCTGGGCTGGAAGATCGCTCTCCAGAACGCTTTATTTTAAGCAGAGGCCAAACGAGGCCAGAAGCGAGATCATTAGGCCAAACGGCAGATGTCCATAAAATGACGGGCATAAGCACGCTCTATGTGGAAGGCGGCGCGAGCACGGCAGCAGCGTTCTTGGATGCGGATTTGATCGACAGACTTGAGCTTTATATCGCCCCCATCACCATTGGTTCTGGCACAAAAGCGCCCGCTGCAATTTTGCCTGATGCGCTTGAGCATTGGACGTTAGTAGAAACTTGCCAGCTTGGCAGCGACCGTTTCGCCGCTTATCAGCGTGACAATATTTAGGAGACAGCAGCGCGTGTTTACAGGAATTGTCACCGGCATTGGTACCATCACAAAGGCGGAACAGCGCGGCGATTTGCGCCTTACCATTTCCGCTCCGCTCGATCCGGCTGCCATCGCCATTGGCGCGAGCATTGCGTGTTCTGGCGTGTGCCTAACCGTGGTGGAACGCGGCGGGACAGCGGGAGATGCTTGGTTTGCTGTCGATACGTCGGCGGAAACGGTTCGCTGCACGATGGCCGAAATGTGGGCCGAAGGTGCCAA
>JALZVZ010000149.1 GCA_023299945.1 Altererythrobacter sp.
CCCCGTTTCAGTTTCCCGGAATTGCTCTAGAATTTCGCGCTGCGCTTTGCTGAGTTTGGTCGGTGTTTCCACCGCAATCTCTACCACAAGATCACCCCGCCCGCGGCCTTGGAGAACAGGCATTCCTGCCCCGCGTATGCGCAATTGCTTGCCCGATTGTATCCCTGCTGGAATATCAAGCGTATTTGTTTCGCCGTCCAAATCGGGAATGTCGACATTGCCACCCAAGGATGCGGTCGTGAAACTGATCGGCACCCTTGTGGCCAGCGTCGTGCCCTCGCGCACGAACAATTCATGTTCGCGTACGTGGACGAAAATATACAGGTCACCAGCAGGTGCGCCGCGCGGCCCCGCTTCGCCTTTGCCTGACAGGCGGATGCGTGTGCCAGTGTCAACGCCGGGCGGAATATCCACCTCTAGTGTTTGCGGCCGGTCAACGCGCCCCTCGCCGCGGCATTCGCGGCACGGATCTTCGATAACAGCGCCGCGACCATTGCAGGTTGGGCATGGTCGCTCAACCACGAAGAAGCCTTGCTTGGCTCGCACTTTACCCATCCCGCCGCACGTATTGCAGCCGCGCTCGCTTGTGCCGGGTGTTGCGCCAGAGCCATCGCAAGGCTCGCAGCTGCGCGAGACTTCGATTTCAATGGTGGAGGATTTGCCGTGGAAGGCATCATCCAGCACGATCTCCATATCATAGCGCAAGTCTGCGCCGCGGCGTGGTTGCTGGCGTGCACCGCCGCCTCCGCCGCCGCCAAATGCGCCACCGAATATGGATTCAAATATATCGCCAATGTCGCCGAAATCACCTTGTGGGCCGCCGCCGCCGCCCATTCCGCTCATCCCTTGCTGGAAGGCTTCATGGCCATAACGGTCGTAAGCAGCGCGCTTTTGCGGGTCTTTCAAGGCGTCATACGCCTCGCCAATTGCTTTGAAACGTGCCTCAGCAGAGGCATCACCCGGATTGCGGTCCGGATGGAATTTCATTGCGAGTTTGCGGTATGCAGATTTCAACGCAGCAGCATCGGCGTCGCGCGTGACCCCAAGTTCCTGGTAATAATCTGTGCCGGTCGTTGCCATCTGCGCTATCCTCTAAGGCTAAGCGTGCAAAACCAAAGGTCCGCTGTACCTTTAACGGCACGGCGGACCCTAATCTTAACCGGTGTTAGTCTTTCTTCTCATCATCAACTTCAGAGAATTCAGCATCGACGACGTCTTCATCAGCCGAAGTTTCACCAGCATCATAGCCCTCTTCTTCTGGCGAAGGCGCGTTGGCTTGCTCGGCCTCGTAGATTTGCTGGCCCATCTTCATTGCGCTTTCAGTCAGCGCCTGTGCCTTGGCATTGATCGCATCGACATCATCGCCTTCAAGCGCAGTCTTTGCCTCGGCTAGAGCTGCCTCAACTTCGGCTTTTGTATCCGCATCAACCTTATCGCCATGCTCTTCGAGCTGCTTTTCGGTTGCGTGAACAAGGCTGTCGGCTTGGTTGCGACCTTCGGCAGCCTCGCGGCGCTTCTTGTCTTCGTCTGCGAATTTCTCTGCATCTTGGACCATTTGATCGATGTCATTATCGGACAGTCCGCCAGAGGCTTGGATCTTAATGTTCTGTTCTTTGCCGGTGCCCTTATCTTTTGCAGAGACGTTCACAATGCCGTTGGCATCAATGTCGAAGGTCACTTCGATTTGCGGAACACCGCGCGGCGCAGACGGGATCCCGACCAGATCAAACTGCCCCAGCATCTTATTGTCAGAGGCCATTTCCCGCTCGCCTTGGAAGACGCGGATGGTCACAGCCTGCTGATTATCCTCAAAAGTAGAGAACGTCTGCGATTTTTTCGTTGGGATCGTCGTGTTGCGATCGATCATGCGGGTGAAGATGCCGCCAGCGGTTTCAATGCCCAACGACAATGGTGTCACGTCGAGCAACAGAACGTCTTTAACATCGCCCTGCAAAACGCCAGCCTGAATGGCCGCGCCCATGGCAACCACTTCATCAGGGTTCACGCCGGTGTGAGGTTTCGCACCAAAGAATTCTTCAACGATTTCGCGCACCTTTGGCATGCGGGTCATGCCACCAACCAGGATCACTTCGTCAATGTCGCCCTTTGCAACGCCCGCGTCTTTGATTGCCTTTTTGCAAGGCTCAAGCGTGCGCTTAATCAGATCGCCAACCATTTTCTCAAGGTCGGCGCGGGTGATGGTTTCAACCAAGTGCAAAGGTGTTGAGCTGCCGCCATCCATGCGGGCTGTGATAAACGGCAGATTGACCTCGGTTGTGGCCGAGCTGGACAGTTCGATCTTCGCTTTTTCAGCGGCTTCTTTCAGGCGTTGCAGCGCAAGCTTATCCGCCTTCAGATCCATGTTTTCCTTTTTCTGGAAGGCTTCGGCAAGATATTCAACAATCGTGTTGTCGAAGTCTTCACCGCCAAGGAACGTGTCGCCATTGGTCGATTTCACTTCGAATACGCCGTCGCCGATTTCCAGCACGGAGACATCGAACGTGCCGCCGCCAAGGTCATAGACGGCGATGGTTTTACCGTCGTTCTTGTCCATGCCGTAAGCCAGCGCAGCCGCTGTTGGCTCGTTAATAATGCGCAAAACTTCGAGGCCGGCAATTTGGCCAGCGTCTTTTGTTGCCTGACGCTGCGCATCGTTAAAGTATGCGGGTACGGTGATAACCGCCTGCGTTACGGTTTCGCCGAGATAGCTTTCTGCTGTCTCTTTCATCTTTTGCAAGATGAATGCGGAGATTTGACTGGGTGAATATTGCTCGCCGCCAGCAGAAACCCATGCATCGCCATTCTTGCCCTTGACGATGTCATAAGGGACCAGCTTCATGTCCTTCTTGGTCAACGGATCGTCGAAACGGCGACCGATCAAGCGTTTAATAGCAAACAAAGTGTTGTCAGGATTGGTGACCGCTTGGCGCTTCGCAGGCTGACCGATCAGCCGCTCTTCGTCCTTTGTGAAAGCTACAATAGACGGCGTTGTGCGCGCGCCTTCTGTATTTTCAATCACTTTCGGCTTGCCGCCGTCCATAACAGCCACACACGAGTTGGTCGTGCCCAAATCAATACCGATAACTTTTGCCATTATTCCCTAGTTCCATTCTATTCTTGGACGCCGCTGCGTTGGTTTCCCCGATGGGCAAAACCGGTAGGCGACTCGGTCCGTAGTTGTGTTAGTTAAAAGTCTTAAAGGCGATATAGGTGCGGTTTTGCTTGGCACAAGGGACCAGCCGCACTAGATTCACAGACATAATCTATACGGGGGACGTTTCGAATGAACATTAAGAACCTATCAGCCGCAGTGCTGCTCGCATCATCTTTTACTCTCACCGCTTGCGGAGGCGCAGAAGAAGCGCCGGTCGAAGTCGACGGGATCCCTGGACTTGAAATCAGCGACGCACGTATGGTGCTCAACGCGGTTGAGGGCAATCCAGCCGCCGTATATTTCGAAGCAAATTATGATGGCGATCGCCCATTTTCTATTCGCGCTGCTGATGTTGAAGGCGCAAGCAGCGCGATGCTGCACACATATGGCGAATGGAACCTTGAGGTTCAAATGATGGACGCCGGTATGATCCCAATGAAAAAGGGCGATACAGTCAGTTTTAAGCCGGGCGATTTGCATGTGATGGCGATGGAGCCATCTGCCGATTTGAAGCCGGGTGGCAAAGCCGAAGTTACGTTGACTATATCGGGCGGCGATAAGCATAGTTTTGATGCTGAAATTCTTGCCGCAGGTGACGCGCGCTGAACGCAGATCACTCAAACGAACTGACGGAAATGGCCATCCCCTCCTGCCCTGCGGGCGGGGAACGCACTTTGGCACCGGGCGAGATCGCCTTGGCACGCACTGTGTTTGGGACGGCTATCGACTATTCCAGCGTCATGATCCGGCGGCGCAAATGGTTTCCGTTTCAGCCCCGCAACATCACAATGGCTCCGCGCGGGCACATGCACTTCCATCCAAAGGGCGATGGTTATTGCGATGATTTTTCATCCGAGAGCATTTTTCGCCAAGGTCATTTCATTCATGAAATGGTGCATATTTGGCAAACCCAGACGCGCGGCAGCTGGTATTTGGTTCTGAACCGCATGCCGTGGGCGCGATATGATTATGCGCTGAAGCCGGGATGGCCCCTTACTAAATACGGGATCGAACAGCAGGCAGAGATTGTCAAACATGCTTTTTGGCTGAGGAACAGCGTAAAAGTCGCAGGCGTGCCTGATGCATCCGCCTATAATTTGCTGGTGAACTTTCCGGGGGCGGATTAGCTTTTTGAGCAAAGCAATTCTGCTACTTTAAGAATAGCATCATCCAATGCGGTATCCTCATCGCAAAATTGAGAAAATTGGTATAGGCTGTCGACACGGTGATCTAAGCCGACAGCGCCCAATCGAATGTTGCCATTGCTCTGAATTTTGCCGACAGTTTCCTCAAGATGGCGCCGTAAAAGACCTGAGTCATTTTCTGTCAGTGTTGAGTCATCCACCGGAGCGCCATCGCTCAAAACAATCATATAGCGAGTTTGAGAATTTTGTGCTTCAAGGACTTCAGCGCCCCACAAAAGAGCTTCACCATCCACGTTTTCAAAGAGCGTTTGCGGCTCTATTAGAAGGTCAAACTGCCAGTCCTTTGCAGATGTCTCAAAAGGTTTGTGAATAATATGGAGCAGGTCGCAGAGGCGGCCCGGGTATGGCTTGCTACTTCGCCGCCAAGATTGGCGCGACCGTCCTCTACTGTTGACGCAGAAAGCCACTTCGAAATCAGCCGGAAAATGAAAACACCTGCTAAGATTATCGCCAGCGCAGCCAAATATCCCATTGTCG
>JALZVZ010000150.1 GCA_023299945.1 Altererythrobacter sp.
GTGATGGCGGCAATGACAAGGGCGGCAATGATGACGGCCCGGGTCATGTTCCAGACTTCTTGAAAGACTAAGGTCTATCAAAACCAAATAGATAAGGGCCGCTTTGGGAAACCGAAGCGGCCCTTTTGTATGGCGTTTACAAGCTAAGCGCAGTTAATCCGCCGGACTAACAACGCCTGCTTGGGCTGATTATTGGTCTTGTGTACCTGAACCTTTTGGCGCCTGCTCTTGTGTTCCAGAACCTTTAGGTGCCGGTTCTTGCGTACCAGAACCGCTGCTCTGCTGCGCTACATTCCGCTGCGTTTCGCTCACTTTTTCGGATGCAGCTTTCGTCATCGCATCTGCTTTTTCAGCGACGGCTTCCTTCACTGCAGCTGCGCTGGGCGCTTTTGGTGTAGCCACTTTAGGAGCTGCAACCTTCGGTGCAGCAGCTTTAAGCACTGCTGGAGCGGGTGCTGCACTGCTTTGCGTAGATGCTGTTTCGGTTTCAGTCTCTGTTTCTGTTTCTGTGCCCGCTTCAACGGCGGTTTCCGCTTCGCTGCCGTCGCTGCTTTCATCTGCATCGGTCGTCGCATCCGCATCGTCAGCGACAGTTTCGGTCGCGACAACTTCAGCGCCGCCACCTGTTTCTGCGCCTTCGTCGATCGCGGTTTCTTCAGCGGTTCCGCCGCAAGCGGCCAGCGCCAAAGCGCCAAGAATGGGGGTTAGTGCAATAATCTTCTTCATCAATTTATTCCTCAATCGCATATTGTGGCCACTGTAACCTGAATTGAAGTGCCTTTCGCCATTCGCACCAGATGTCCTCGCGGTCCTTAGCATGATGTGCAGGGCAGACAAAACCTTCGCAATTGTATAGGGGCCAAGCATGCTAAAACGTGAACTGATCGATACCGTTCAAATCCCCGATGGCGAAGAGTTGGAGCTTTTCAGCCATGGCCGCGATTTTATGATCGTGCTGGGCCATAATGAACTGATGAGCACGCGCATGCGCTTCTCAGAGGAGCAATTGGCGGAGCTGACCTTTGACCGGCTGAAGACCGAGAGCCCGCGTATATTGATTGGCGGATATGGCATGGGCTTTACCCTGCGTGCGGCATTGGCCCGAATGGATAAAGGCGAGGCCGTGGTTGCCGAAATCGCCGAAAAAATAGTCGATTGGGCGCGTGGGCCGATGGCGGAGCTGACCGGTGATTGTCTTGATGATCCGCGCCTCAACCTCAATATCTGCGATGTTGCGGCACTGATCGACGACGCCAATGACGGCACATGCGAGAAGTTCGATGCGATCCTTCTCGATGTCGATAATGGGCCAGACGGCATGGTTCGTTTTGACAACAACCGCCTCTATTCGCGCACAGGACTTGGCAAAGCGCGCGACGCGTTAAAGCCGGGCGGAATGCTAGCGGTTTGGTCCGCTGCGCCCGATCATGGTTTCAAGCGCCGGATGATGGATTCTCGCATGCATGTGGAAGAAGTGAACGTGCGCTCGCGACCCAATAATAAGGGCGCGCATCATGTGATCTGGTTTGGGAAAGCGCTTTAGTTTTCCGCACACCTTTCGGCGCGCGATTTCCTCGCTCACACGGTTTAAGATCGCATCGCTGCGGGCGGCGACGCTTTGCGCAAAAGAATTGGCGATAGCATCAATTTCGGCTGGATCGTCGGGAATGATCCAGTCGGTTTACGCTTTGATTATTATAGGGTCCGAAGAGCCCCGAGATAATCGCGTTTACCAAGCGGAACGCCTTGATGGCGCAAAATGTCGTAAAATGTGGTCGCGTGAAAATGAAAGTTGGGCTGAGAAAAGCTGAGCAGCATGTTCTGCGCTGTGAGCTTCATCAGGGTTTTGCCGCCCATCACAAACGCCACTTCGCTGTCAGCAATCGCCTCCAATGCGTCTGCATCCACATTGGCCAAAACATCTTGAGCGGAGGTGATCTGCGCGCGCAATCCGTCCCAGTTGCCGGAAACTTCGCTAAAGTTTGGCGAAAACTCTCCGCTGGGCAGTTGCTCCAATACGCTGGCAGAATGCAGCGAGCAGCTGCGAATATGCCACGGCAATGGCCACATATCGCCGCTTAGCTGAGCTTCGAGTAAATCGGCATCCGTCAGACCTTTATCCGCAATATACGCCTGCGCTTTATCGATCATACCGTGAATGGCGGCGAGGGTCTGTTGGCAGGTCGGGACGAAGGCATCGTAAAGTGTCAGGGCCATGGTTTCTCTCTCATGCTTGTGCAATTTATATAAAAGGGCCGCAAACCCATAGCGGAAGCGGCCCTTTTTAATTGAATCTTTGCAGAATATTTTATGAAATGCGTATTATCGCACTCGCGGTCCGCCAAAGGGCAAAGGTGGAGGCGGTCTGCGCGCACCGCGAGGCAGTTGTGCCTGATAGGCCCGGCCGCAATGCTCGATGCAATAAGGGAAGCCAGGGTTCACCTCGCCGCCGCAGAAGTGAAAATCTGCCTCGCCAGGGTGCCCCATAGGCCAGCGGCATACTTTATCAGACAGGTCCAACAGGCTGGTTTTGTCCTTAATCGCAGGATCAGGCTTGGCAGGCACGAGCCGGCGCGGCGGTGCTGGCGGGATTGGCGGCTGCTGATCACCAGGGCCTTGGCGCAAGAACCCGCCTGGTCCAACCGAGACAATCTTGGGCAAATTGGGCGACGGATTAGGGATCGGCTGCGAGGGCACGCCCTCTTGCGATGCCGCATTGGCGGCAGATGCTGCTGCTTGAGCATTTAACAAGGCTGCAGGTGATTTTGCTATGGGTCTGGGTACCCTTGCTGCGGGTTTCTTAGGCGCTGCTTTCGCAGGTGCCTTCTTCGCCGCTGTCGCTGCTTTTTTCTTTTTCTCAGCCGCTTTCACAGGTGAGGGGCGCGATTTTAGGCCAAGCCGGTGCGCTTTTCCGATCACGGCATTGCGGCTGACACCGCCGAGCTCTTCAGCAATCTGGCTAGCGGTGGATCCGCCTTCCCACATTTTCTGGAGCGTCCCGATGCGTTCGTCTGTCCAACTCATGAGTTTCTCAAATTCCCGTTTTAAATTTCGCCATTACCCTAGGCAGATTCCTGTCTGGTGGCAAAGGGGCGCTTGTCACAACGCTCGCTTGCCCCTAACCGCCAAATGATGGCCGATCAAGCAATGACACAGACTGGCGAAACTGTCGCCTCAGATACAGACAATAGTAGCGTCTCTCAAAAGGGCTCTAATTTCCCGCCAAAGGGGGAGCCATTTTTTACCGGTATCAACCGAATTGGTCTTTGGTCCCTTTATATTAAGGAGGTTCGCCGGTTTCTCAAGGTGCAGACGCAGACTATCTGGGCCCCGGCGGTCACAACTCTGCTGTTTCTGGTGATTTTTACCGTCGCATTGGGCCGCGGCGGGCGCGAAGTGCTAGGCGTTCCTTTCGCCAGCTTTATCGCGCCGGGTCTGATTATGATGGGCATGATGCAAAACGCCTTTGCCAATTCGTCCTTCTCGCTTCTGTCTGGCAAAATCATGGGAACGATTATTGATCTGCTAATGCCTCCTTTGTCCGAAGGCGAGCTGATGGTGGGTATTATTGCAGCGGCTGTTACGCGCGCGATTGCAGTGGGTTGTACGGTAGCGTTGGCGATGCTGCTATGGCCCGGCGTGAGCCTGTCGGTTGAGCATTGGTGGGCCGTAATATGGTTTGGTCTGATGGGATCAGTACTGCTGGCCTTGCTTGGCCTGCTTACCTCGATTTGGGCTGAAAAGTTTGATCACAATGCCGCGATCACCAATTTTGTGATTGCGCCGCTCTCGCTCTTGTCAGGCACTTTCTATGTGATCGACAAGCTTGCGCCGGCTTTCCAAATAATCAGCCGTGCGAACCCATTCTTCTATATGATCTCTGGCTTTCGCTATGGCTTCTTGGGGCAAAGCGATTTGGGCGCGGGTGCAGCGCCAGTGGTTCAAGCCGCAATTGGTGTGGCCGTGCTGAACCTGGTTCTGGCTTTGATTACCTATAAGGTCCTCAAATCAGGATGGAAGTTGAAGGATTGAGCAGGCTTTACGCTCGCGCAAATTTAATGTGTGAGCGTGCGCCGCATGCGGTAACGCCCAGCTTCAAACTGTTCGAACAATTCGGTTACGTTGGGATGCTCCACCGGGCCGCTTTCTGCATCGGCAAGCAGGTTCTGCTGACTGACATAGGCGACATAAGAACTGTCATCGCTCTCGGCGAGCAAATGATAAAACGGTTGTTCGCGGTGCGGGCGAATCTCTTTTGGGATCGATTCGTACCATTCCTCGCTATTGGCAAAGACAGGGTCGATATCGAAAATTACGCCGCGGAAATCGAACATGCGGTGCTTGACGACATCGCCAATTCCAAAGCGTGCCGATGCATGACGAGGCACATCAATTGTGCGGCCTGCTTGGGCTGAGAAGAATTCTGAGCGGTCCATCATGTTGATCTATATGGCGCTTGGGGCGTGCGAAACAAGCGCAGATACAATGCTTCTGGATAAATGGCTTGAGATTTCTTCGATATTGAGGGCTTGGCAAGGATTGTTGGGTAAGCTAACCGCCGCGCTCCTGCAGACATAGCGGGAGCACACGACCAACTTTTGCGTGATTAAGCGTTATCGCAAAATAGTGCGGAGAGATGCCGGAGTGGTCGAACGGGGTAGTCTCGAAAACTACTGTGCGGGCAACCGTACCCAGGGTTCGAATCCCTGTCTCTCCGCCACCTATCATTGATATGATTAGATAAATTGGCGATGAATCCAAAGATGCCCTTATGGATGCGCTAAAGGGTGCTGCCATAGCAAATGTACGTAATTGAAAATTGAGGCTGTTTAATCAGGGCAAGGCTATGTCTAGAGCCAAGAAATCGGTCTGGGAAAGGGATGGCTACGCCAATCGGAGACTAGTTGCGATTAGACTGACAGCATTTTTCAGAATGACCCAGTGATTCTAAGGCCGACTGCAATTGGGATGGAAAGCGGACTTTTGATTTGTGCGGAGCGATTACCTTTTTAATTCTTGATAACCAAGGTTGTGTAACGTTTCGGGATAATGCAGCATCTTGCGATCTAAGAAATCGCGATTTTGCGAGAGGGAGGTGCGCCTGAAATGACTGAGGCTGGGTTACTTTTGGCATTTGTCGCAGCCTTTGCGTTCGCGATGTTCGCACGCCGTTTGGCAGGCTCGGTTTTGACCGCTCCGATATATTTCATTGCCCTGGGACTAGTTCTTGCTGAAATTGGATTTTTCGAATTCGAAGCGGCGGAAGAAACGCTGCACTTAGTCGCTGAAGCGACGCTAGTGGTCTTGCTCTTTCTCGATGCATCACAGATTGATCTTCGTCAGCTTCGGAAGCATCATATTTGGCCGCAAAGGATGCTACTTTTTGGATTGCCGCTAGCAATAGTTATCGGGACATTTGTTGCTGGGTTGATTTTGCCGGATTGGCCTTTGATCGGGCTTGCTTTGGTTGCGGCGCTGCTGGCTCCAACGGATGCTGCGCTTGGTCAATCCGTAGTCACCAATGAGGCCGTGCCGGAGAGTGTGCGGCGCGGCCTGACAGTCGAAAGCGGTCTCAACGATGGTCTGGCGCTCCCGCTTATTTTATTGTTTGCCAGCCTGCTGGGTGAAGCGGACGGACGTACAGCGCAAGATTGGCTGATCTTTGGCGGCAGCCAAGTTCTGCTTGGCCCGCTTGTTGGCGTTATCGTAGGCTGGGTTGGCGCGAACATCATGCTGTTTGCGACGAAACATAACCTTACCTCAGCGCCATTTGAGGGCATTGCAGCCCTTAGCTTAACCGCTATCGCATATCTTGCAGCAGGTGAGGTCGGCGGCAACGGTTTCATTGCAGCTTTCGTCGCTGGGCTAACTTTCGGCAATTGCGTTAAAGGCCGCTGCAAGTTTTTATTCGAGTTCACCGAAAGCGAAGGGCAGCTCTTCATGTGGGCTGCGTTCTTCATGGTAGGCTTGGTACTGGTTCCAGAGGCGCTGCATAACCTTACTTGGCCAATTTTTGGGCTCATCATGCTGAGTCTCTTTGTGGTTCGACCACTAGCGATCTGGCTGTCCTTGATTGGAACCGATGCAAATGGTTCGACCAAGCTTTTCCTGGCCTGGTTTGGGCCGCGTGGCTTGGCCACTGCGCTGTTTGCACTGCTGATTTTGCCGCAAATCGACGGTGAGTATGCCGAAACAATTATGGCCATTGCGATCAACGCCGTTTGGATCAGCGCGATCCTGCACGGAGTTAGCGCAACGCCGCTAAGTAAACTTTATGGCAAGACTGTTTCAAAAATGGAGGCGATCCCTGAGCATGAGCCAATGCCCAAGCCCTTCGAGACGGAGCTTCCTGCAGACAAAAATCAATCCGGAGATATTAATGACTGATGTTGTAGTAGCAAAATTTGATGAGTTGGAAGATCGCACACCAGCCCATGCATTGGTCGCGAATGTCGATCTTGTAGTCGTCAAGTTTAGCGACGCAATTTCCGTTTTTTACGGGCGTTGTCTTCACCGTGGCGCACTGATGTCAGATGGGTTTGTTGACGCCAATGACAATCTGATTTGCGGTGTTCATGATTGGGATTACCGCCTCGATACCGGCGTCTCTAGCTATGCCAACGAAGAGGCGCTGCATAAGTTCAAGGTTAAGGTCGAGAACGGCAATGTGCTGGTTGATGAAAGTGAAGTTGCGGCTTGGCACGATGAAAACCCACAACCATTCAACCGCGATGCTTATCTGGGCGTATATGCCGATACAAGTCACGGCACAGCCGAAGAACCCCTCAATGGATTAATCCAAGAATACGCGCGCAACGGCCTCTCGAAAACCGGGCATCATGGTGAAATGACATCAATGGGTGTGCCGCGTGACCAATTGCCAACTTGGGATGATATTCAACTGCTTACCGCCCAGCTCGATACACCGCCCTTGCTTGATGAAGATGAGGTTGGGACCGAGGTAATCATCGGCCCCAATGCAAAGAAGCCGTTAAAGCTGAATATTCCGCTGTTTGTCTCAGATATGAGCTTTGGCGCTTTGTCGCAAACGGCTAAAGTAGCCCTGGCTCGGGGCGCTGAACTTGCGGGCACGGGCATCTGCTCAGGCGAAGGCGGTATGCTTCCAGAAGAACAAGCCGAAAACAGCCGTTATTTATATGAACTTGCATCGGCGCGTTTCGGCTTTTCGTGGGACAAGCTGGACCGTGTTCAAGCCTTCCATTTTAAGGGTGGACAAGGCGCGAAAACCGGCACCGGTGGGCATCTTCCGGGCAATAAAGTGAAGGGCAAGATCGCCGAAGTCCGCGAGCTGAATGCAGGCGAGGCAGCCGTGTCGCCGCCCCGCTTCCCAGAATGGACCGAGATCAGCCAAATCAAAGAATTCGCTGACGAAGTGCGCGAGAGGACTGGCGGCATTCCAATCGGTTATAAACTGTCAGCGCAGCATATCGAAAAGGATATCGACGCTGCGCTAGCTGTTGGTGTCGACTATATCATCCTGGATGGACGCGGCGGCGGCACAGGCGCTGCGCCGGTTATTTTCCGGGACAATATCTCTGTACCAACTATTCCCGCCTTGGCTCGGGCACGCCGCCATCTTGATAGCCTTGGTCGCAAGGACATCTCGCTTGTGATTACTGGCGGGCTGCGCAAGCCAGCTGATTTCGTCAAAGCAATGGCCATGGGCGCTGATGCAATCGCGGTCTCTAACTCTGCGATGCAGGCGATTGGCTGTATCGCAATGCGGGCGTGCCATACCAACAATTGCCCGGTTGGGATCGCGACACAAAAACCGCATCTGGAAAACCGCTTGCTCGCCGATAGTTCAGCGGCGCAGCTGCGCAACTTCTTTGAAGCCAGTGTTGAGCTGATGCAAGTGATGGCGCGGGCGTGCGGGCATAGTCATTTGTCCGAATTCAATACCGACGATCTGACAACATGGAAGCTCGACATGTCAAAAATTTCCGGGGTGGCATTTGGTGGAGTAAATTGATCGTGTCAGCAGAAAATCTTGATTGGATCGAAGTTGCGCGCACCGATGAACTCGCGGAGGGCCGGGTTAAGACTGTGACTGCGCGTACGACCTCGATTTGCTTGTCGCATTTTGACGGCCAGTTTGCTGCGATGGACAATCATTGCCCGCACCAGAATGGGCCGCTGGGCGAAGGCTCAATCGAGAAGGGCAATGACGGCAAATGCTGGATACGTTGCCCTTGGCATGGCTGGGATTTTGATCCGCTGACAGGGAAGTCGCCTGGCGGTCATGAGGATACCGGACAGGCAATCTATCCTATCAAGATTGAAGATGGGGTCATCTCGGTGGGGCTAGAGCCAGCGCCTCCACATGAGCGCACAGTGACCGATGAGATGGCCGAAACGATGGTCAACTGGGGTGTGAAGCGTGTGTTTGGCATGGTTGGCCACAGCAATCTCGGTTTGTCGGACGCTTTGCGTTTGCGGGCTATGGATGGCGAGATCAGCTTTGTCGGCATTCGTCACGAGGGTGCAGGTGCCTTTGCCGCGTCGGCCTACGGAAAACTGACAGGCAAACCGGCCGCTTGTTTGACGATAGCGGGACCGGGCGCGACCAATTTGCTAACAGGCTTGTGGGATGCACATGTTGACCGCGCACCTGTGCTTGCACTGACCGGACAAGTGCAAACCCAAGTGTTTGGTCCAGGCGCTTTCCAAGACATCGACCTTGCTTCGGCCTTTGATGCGGTTGCACATTTTTCGCAGACAGTTCTGCCTACTTCCAAACACGGCGAATTGATGTCGCTTGCATGTAAGAATGCGATTGATCATCAGCATGTTTCACATCTGATCTTTCCTGATGATGTTCAGACTCTGCCCAGTGAAGTGGCAGCCAAAACGCCGCAAGGCCGAATGGGCGGAAGCACTGTTATTCCATCGCAAAGCGATCAGGATGCAGCCACCAAATTGATTAACGCGGCTAAACGCCCGATTATCATTGTTGGCCATGGTGCGCATGGTGCACGCGATCAGATAATTGCGTTGGCGGAACGGATCGGTTCACCGGTATTGACCACGTTCAAGGCTAAGGGTCTGATCCCTGACACACATCCGAATGCTGGCGGTGTTTTGGGGCGTTCGGGCACACCCATTGCCAGTTGGTTTATGAATGAGGCAGATCTGATCCTTGCGCTCGGATCGTCATTTGCAAATCACACAGGTATCGAGCCATCCAAACCGATCATCCAAGTCGATTTTGATCGTTCACAGCTGGGTAAATTTCATGCTGTTGAGTTGCCTGTTTGGGGCGAGATTGGTGCTTTTTGCGATGCCGTAGGCAGTGGGGTCGAACGCAATGCCGGGGCAGCCGATCAGTTGGTCGAATTGACGGAACGTTGGGATATTTGGCGGAGTGAAAAAACGCGCCGGATCAGCGAAGAAGCCGATAACGGAGTACACAGTGCGTCTATCTTTGCCACTCTCGGGGCGCTTGCCCCCGAAGGCGCAATCATAGCCGTTGATGTTGGCAACAATACCTACAGCTTTGGCCGATATTTTGAAACCAAAGGAACGCAGCGTGTATTGATGTCTGGATACCTTGGATCAATCGGGTTTGGTTTCCCAGCTGCGATGGGTGCTTGGGCAGCGACCCAAGACTTCGATCAGTTTAAGGGCCGCAAGGTTATTTCAATCTCGGGCGACGGCGGCTTTGGCCAATATCCCATGGATTTCACCACTGCTGTCAAACACGGAATGGATATCACGCATATCCTTCTGCACAATGGTCAATTGGGCAAAATCACCAAAGAGCAAAAGGCGGGCGAATGGCCAGTTTGGGAAACTGATCTGCACAATCCATCCTTTGCGGCTTTCGCCAAACTATGCGGCGGGCATGGTCAAAGAGTGACCAAGAGCGAACAACTTCATGACGCAATAAGAACCGCTCTTGCGGTTGATGGACCAGCTTTGGTCGAAATCATGGCTGATGCTGAACTTATATAAATTGGGAAAACTCGAAGATGAATAATTCAAATTCTAAATTGCTGAGCCAGGTTGCACCGTCCGACTTGGTTCATGCACGCGCGATAACGCATCGTGCTGTACAGCACCTGACTGGGTTGGCGCGTGCGAACATCGAAGCCAAGCCTGATGACAGTCACTCAAACCTGGGCTGGGACAGTGCCATTGGCGGCTTGCGGACGCACGCCATGGGTGATGTTGTGATGGCGCTCAAATTCTCTCCGTTGACACTGATGATCTTGAAAAATGATACGGCGGTTGAAGAATTTCCGCTGCAGAGCAAAACCGTTGCTCAAGCGGTAGAATGGACCGATCAAGTGGCTGTTTCAATGGGTTTGAGTGCAGCCTCTACCGCTACAATCCCATACGACCTTCCGGACGATGTTGCGGCGATCTCGAGATATGAAACGGAAATTGGTGCCGAGCAGATCACTGCTCTTAGCGAATGGTTCAGGCTTGCAGCAGGCGTTCTAGAAACATTGGTTGCAGCCGAGGCAGGCCAAAAGCCTGGGCCTAGCCCTGTGCGCTGCTGGCCCCACCATTTTGATATTGCGACATATGTTGCGCTAGAAGAAGGCGACCCCGAAACGGCGCGCGGCATAGGTGTCGGGATGTCGCCGGGAGACGAAGGTCACAGCGAACCCTATTTCTATATCAATCCGTGGCCGCATCTTGATAAAGCATCACTGCCGCCCGCAACCAAACCCGGCTATTGGCATGTAGAAGGCTATGTAGGATTGGTAGCTACCGCAACTAGCCTACAGGCGACCGGCTTTATCGAAGGCACTACATCTGATTTCATAACCTACGGCTTCAAAACAGCGTTAGACGCGCGATGCGGCGATTGATTTGACCGCAGCACTCGCTCTTTTAATCTTGCTAGCAGGGTCTTTGATTATCGTCCGCATTGCGTCGGTCTTTCTCAGGCTAACTGGATTGCCAGATCACGTCGCACGATTTCAAAGTGTGTCCGCCCTGACCGGAGCTGGATTTACAACCACAGAATCCGAGGCGATCGTCAATTTCCCGATCAGGCGAAAGGTCGTCGTCGCTTTGATGGTTCTGGGTAATTTGGGCCTCATCTCGGTAGCGTCCACGGTAATAATCGCCTTAGCTGAATCGGTGGGCGATAAAGACCGATTATTGCTTCAAACTGTTCAAATGGCTGCCGTGATTGCTTTGATTGCCGTGTTCATGCTCAGCAA
>JALZVZ010000151.1 GCA_023299945.1 Altererythrobacter sp.
TCTGCGCCCATCGCTTTTAAGTCGAAGCGCTCCAGCTGACCCAGCATTTGGATGACCGCAATTCCGCCCGAAGATGGCGGGCCCATGCCGCAGATGGTGTATGTGCGATATTTGCCGCAAACCGCATCGCGCTGTTTGGCTTTGTAAGCCATGATATCGGCGGAGGTCATCTTGCCATCTTGTGGGGTTTTTTCGGCCACCTCTTTTGCAAGGCCAGCGGCATTGCGCTCATACAAAGCCGCTGCGCCTGTTTTCGCCATGTCAGTCAACGATTCCACCAGGTCGGGATTGCGGATGAGGGTGCCAACCGGCAGCGGCTCACCATCAGCGCCAAAATAAATCGCGCGCGCTTCTTTGGTGAGGCCGGCGCGGGCCTTGTTGCGGCCCGACAGCGAACCGTTCAGCCGTTTGTTCATTACAAAACCGTCTTCGGCTAAGGCAATCGCAGGTCCAAAAAGCTTGGCCCAAGGCAGTTTGCCGTGCTCTGCATGAGCCTTGGCCGCCAAAGCAATATTGCCGGGTACGCCCACGCTCAGGCCTGATAATACCCGCATCTCGCGCGGCAATCGCTCGCCTGCTTCATTGAGGAAGCGCGTGCCGGTGGCGCTTGCGGGAGCCGTTTCGCGGCCATCATAGCTGGTCACATCGCCGAGGCTGCTGGCGCGCATCATAAAGCCGCCGCCGCCAATTCCGGAGGATTGCGGTTCTACTACTGTGAGCGCAAGCATGACTGCGATGGCGGCGTCTGTGGCGCTGCCGCCTTGCGCAAGGATTGCTTCGCCTGCGGCATTGGCGCGCGGATCGGCGCTCGACACTGCGCCTGCTTGCAGGGCTGCGGGCTTGGCCGGAGCCGGCGCGCTGGAGATGGGCGGGCTATCGGCCGAGCAAGCGGTCAGAGCGGCCGGTAGGGCGAGACAAGCGAGGGTGCGTTTAAACATAGAGCGCAGTGCTATTCGCTTCCCACCGCCTCTGCAATGCTGGAGAAGCCTTCTTCGCGCATCAAACGGTCCAGCCCAGCCACAATTTTTGCGCCCAGCATGGGCCCGTCATAGACCATGGCGGAATATAGCTGCACCAGGCTCGCGCCCGCTTTGATCCGTTCCCAAGCATCCTTTCCTGAGCTGATCCCGCCGACCCCGACCAAGGGAACCGCGCCGCCGGTTGCCTTACGAAAATCGCGCAAGCGCTGGGTGGCCAAATCGCGCAAAGGCTCCCCTGATAATCCGCCTGTCTCGCCTGCATGATGCGAGCGCAATGTAGGCCGCGAAATGGTGGTGTTCGAAACGATCAATGCGCCGAGCTTCTTGTCCAAAGCAATCCGCGCAATGGCATCAATGTCCGCAGGCTCAAGATCAGGCGCGACTTTCAGGAAGATTGGCGGCGGATTATCGCTGGCCACTTCGCTGCGCGCGGCGATCACTCCGTCGAGCAAATCGGTCAGCGCGCTTTCATCCTGAAGTGCACGCAGGCCCGGTGTATTGGGGCTGGAGATATTGACCGCCAGATACCTCGCCAGCGGCGCCATGATCCGCGTCATTGTCGCATAATCGGCCGTGCGATCAGCCGCGTCTTTGTTCGCGCCAATATTAATGCCGACAATACCTGCGCGTCCGCTGCGTTTCTTAAGCCGCGCAAGCGCCGCTTCAGCCCCGCCATTGTTAAAGCCCATGCGGTTGATGACAGCGCGGTCCTCTACCAGGCGGAACAATCGCGGCTTGGGATTGCCTGCTTGCGGTAAAGGCGTGATCGAACCGACCTCGGTAAAGCCAAAACCCATGCCCAGCAGCGCATCGGGAACCTCGGCATCCTTATCAAAGCCCGCCGCAACGCCGACCGGATTGGGGAAATGCAGCCCAGAGACCTCAACAGCTAGAGTGCCGCTTTGCGGGGATTTTCGCGGGGAGCCGCCAATGGGCAAGGCCTTGAGTCCGGCCAGTGCAAGACGGTGGCCAGTTTCAGGATCGAGCGCGAACAGCGCAGGTTTAATCAGGTTGAAAAGCATATTGGGGCGCTATGGCAAAGCGACACGCGGCTGTCGACCAACGGTATAGATTGCCTTTAAAAACCGCTACTTTTGTAGTTTTGCGACAGCAATTCTTGCGCAAAACGTTTGTCTTGTCGTTTGCATACAATCCATGCCGCAGCGAATCGCCTAATTCCCTTCTTGCGACCCGAAGGGCTCAGAGCAGCGATGTGAAGAGTTCCTCAACTTTTAGGGCGGTTCTTAACGGAACCGCCCTTTTTTTTGTTGCGTTTTTCACAGGCTCCCGCTCAGACGATTAGCAATAGACGCAAATTAAGGGTCGCAATGGTGGAAATGGGGGAAGCTCAGGCGCAAGCCATGGGGGATAGCGCGGGGCAGCGTTTTGAGCTCACGCCGCAATCCTTGTTCAGTATCGATTATATCGCGCCGCCTGCTCGGGTTAGCGATTACGTTACCACCTTCTATCATTTCCGCTGCGATGAGGCAGTGATTCGCGACATACAGCCTGCATCCGTGGGCCATTTGGCGATCTTCCCACATGGCAAAGGCGAAATGCAATTCCGCGACGGCCGCGTTGATCCAAGCCATGAGACAAATTTGCTCACACCCTTTTCGGTAGCGGCGCCGTTCGTTGTCCAAGGGCCTTTTCACGCGATTGGCGCGGTGCTTTCACCCCTTGGCTGGGCTGCGCTAACGAGTCTGGACGCATCGCAGTTCGGCAATCGCTTTGTAAAGGCATCGCGGTGGCTTGATCCTGTGATCGATGATTTGGGCGCAGAATTATGCACGCAATATCGTGCGGGCGAGCTGTCGGGAGAGGATTGTGCGCTGGCCTTGGGCGATTTCATCACAACCAATGCCAAATTTGTAACCGCGCGCCATGCCGATTTGATCAAGCTCACCAATCAGTGGTTGGGATCATCACTAAACCCAGATTTTGACGATCTGACTGCCAAGGCGGCCTATAGCTCTCGTCAAGTTCAGCGGCTGGTTGAGCGGTATTTTGGCCTTCCGCCCACGGCCCTTGCGCGCAAATATCGCGCGTTGCGCGCCGCCGCGCTCATGTCTTTTCCGCAATTAACGCCTGAATATGAAGCGGAATTGGGTGAGGCATTTTACGATCAGTCTCATATGATTAGGGAAATGCGCGCCTTTGTTGGGCGCACGCCAGCACGCCTTTCCGATGATGAAGCGCCGTATTTGAGTGAAATGCTCGATCTCACCAATTTCCGCGAGCTGGGTTAGGCAGCGGCAAGTGAACCACGATGATGCATCCAAAGAGGCCGGTCGCGACCGCAGCTTTACGTTTTTAACCGCGCCCGATTTCGTACCTGATGAATGCATCAGATCAGCCTATCATTCCTATATTCGCGAAGCATTTGTCAGCGATACAATGCCGGCGGTTGGAGGGCAGTTCTGCTTGCGGACAAGCGGCGAACCGACCCTGCATTATCCTGATGGCACGACGTCTGGAGCAAAAGCACGCGAATGCTATTTCATTGCGCCCACAACTATGCCGAGCGAGGTCCATTTGAGCGGCCCAGGCGAGCTATATGGATTGGGCCTGAGCGAGCTTGGCTGGGCCGAATTGACGGGTCTGCGTGTGGATGCAGTTAAGAACACGATCATTCCTGCGGCGCAAATCTTTGGCGCGGATGCTGCTGAATTTTCAGAAGTTATTTTGCGCGATTTGCAGGCAGGCGCGCTAACGCCCGCTCAAATTGCCGCAGCGATGCAGGAATTTCTGCGCGCACGGCGCAAACCGCTTGACGATAAGCGCAAGAAAGTGATCCAGGTCACGCGGGCTTGGGCGACCGATACGATGCAGCCCGATGTGCAAGAATTATATGACGCATTGCCTGTTTCCACCCGCCAGATTCAGCGCTTGGTGCAGCAATATTTTGGCCAATCCCCGGTTCAAGTGGCGAAAAGAATGCGGGCCGCCTTCACCGCATCTGTCATGAGCCATGATTCTGTAACGCCGGAAACGGATGCGGAAATTGGCGAGAGCTATACCGATCAGTCGCATCTGATCCGCGATGTGAAATTCACGACTGGGCGGACCCCGTCAAAGATTGGCAAAAAGTCGAATTCGCTTTTGTCAGATATTCTCAACCCCGCAGGCTTTTTGCACGACAGCGCGCATACGAAAAAGCTGCCGGGTGGCAAAAGCGCTTCTGAAACTGGCGACTAGATCAGCGGATTTAGCTTTTGCCTTAGGGGGCTTTTGACTTATGACACCCATCATAGTTCCGCGCAGTTTTCGGCAATCATAAGGTAATGATCATGCGTCTTTCCGCTTTTCCTCTTGTTTCTGTTCTGGCTCTGGCGAGTTGCGCCGCCGCTGATGACACCGCCAATGTAGCGAGCGCTTCGGCCAAAACCGCGCAGGCCGCGCCGATTTCTGTTCCAGCAGCTACGCCAACAATGGCACAGTTCTTTGAGCAATATAATGACGTGGAGCTTGGTGCTTCGCCCCAGACCAAAGCCTATCGCGGGATCCGCGATGGTGATTACGGCAAATGGGATGATTATGGTGATGCGGCAGCAAAGCTCGAATATGAAGTGCTGAAAACCTTCTCGAGTGGGATGCGGTCAGCCTTCGAACTCTCAAGCCTGTCAGGCGAAGATGCTCTGTCATACCGCCTGTTTAACGCCATGGCTGAACGCCGCGCACGCAATCACAAATTTCGCAAGAACGTCTATCTCTTCAACCAAATGCGCGGAGCACATAGCGGCTTACCGGCATTCCTGATCAATATTCACAAGGTTGAAAATGCCGATCACGCGATCGCTTATGTTGAACGGATTAATGGCCTTGGCCCAGTGCTTGACACGCTCACGGCCGAAGCACGGGAGCGAGCAGCCAATGGCGTGATGCCGCCCAAATGGGTGTACCCTTACGTGATTTCCGACATTCAAAACTTGCTGAATGCGGGCGATGACAATGCTGTGCTGAAGGATTTCCGCAGCAAGGCCGATGCGCTTGATTTGGCCTCGGATGATGGCGAGGGCTTGAAGGAAGATGGGCTCAATGCGTGGAACCAATCGGCCAGGCCCGCATACGAGCGCCTTCTCGCTGAAATGAAGCGGCAAGAGGCTATCGCGCCCACCGATGACGGTGTGTGGCGCTTGCCTGAGGGCGGCCAATATTATTCTGCCTTGCTCAAAAACTACACCACCACTGATCTGTCCGCTGATGAGATCCACAATATTGGCCTGCGCGAAGTGGAGCGCATTCACGGAGAGATGCGGCAGATCATGGCCAAGGTTGGCTTTGAGGGAAGCCTGCAAGATTTCTTCAAATTCACCCGCAATGATGATCGCTTTTTCTACACCACGCGCGAGGAATATCTTGCCGATGCCAATGCGGCTTTGCGCAAGCTAGAGGCAAAATTGCCCGAATATTTTGGCCGCTTGCCCAAAGCGCCGATGATCATCAAACCGGTTGAGGCCTTCCGCGAGAAAAGCGCGGGCAAGGCGTTTTATCAAAGCCCTGCACCCGATGGATCGCGCCCTGGCACCTATTATGTGAACCTCTATAATCTGCGCGATATGAGCAAGAATGAGCTGGAGGCGCTCGCCTATCATGAAGGCTCTCCGGGTCATCACCTTCAACGCGCATTGCAAACCGAGATGGGCGATCTGCCGCCCTTCCGCCGGTTCGGCGGGGTTACGGCCTATACCGAGGGGTGGGGGCTGTATTCGGAGGAATTGGGTAAGGATATGGGCTTTTACACCGATCCTTATTCCGATTTTGGGCGGCTGGGCATGGAGCTGTGGCGCGCTTGCCGCCTCGTCGTCGATACAGGCATCCATGACAAACGCTGGAACCGTGAAAAAGCGATTGCTTACCTCACCGAAAACACGCCCAATCCCGATGGCGATATTCGCAAGGCAATCGAGCGCTACATTGTCTATCCTGGCCAAGCGACCGCCTATATGATCGGCAAGTTGAAGATCATGGAATTGCGCGCCAATGCCCGCAAGGAACTGGGCGACAAATTCGACATTCGCGGGTTCCATGATGCGATTTTGGTGAGCGGGCCAGTTCCGCTTGATATCTTGGAAGAGAATATCGAAGCTTGGGTTGCAGCGGAGAAGAACTAAGGCAACAAAGACGCTAACGACTCGCAACAAGGGTTTTAGCGTTGAAAAGCGATTCATGCGCTCTTAGGTGAAATCGGAACGAATCAGTCCGATTAGAGTTTTCGCCTTATGCGCCTGTCCAATTTAGCCGATTATGCTGTGGTCACCATGTGCCAAGCTGCGCGTCATTGCGGCGGTGGTAAGGTGTCGGCTACCGAACTCGCGCATGAAAGCGGATTGCCCGCGCCCACGGTGCAAAAAGTCGTCAGTAAACTCACCTCGGCTGGCCTATTGCGGTCATCACGCGGCGCCGGCGGCGGCTTGCAGCTTGCGCGCCCAGCCGCCGCAATCAGCCTGGCCGATATTGTCGAGGCCGTCGAAGGCCCCATCGCGCTCACCGCCTGTGTCGAAGGTGAAGATTGTGCGGTCCATGAAAAATGCAGCGTTAAACCCCACTGGCCGATCGTCAACAGCGCCCTTCGTGGCGCATTGGCCGATATCCCGCTCACGCGGCTCGCCCAAATTCCTCAAGTGAAAGAAGTAGCATGAGCCAAGAACTCGACACCCCATCCCGCGATATGATGGACCAGGATGCGCGCGATGCTGCCGATAAGGTCGCGGATTACGAGCATGGCTGGTCAGCGGATATTGATACCGAATTTGCCGAGAAAGGCCTCACCGAAGACACGGTGCGCTTTATCTCTGGCAAAAAGGGTGAGCCGGAATGGATGCTCGATTGGCGGCTGAAAGCTTTCCGCATTTGGGAGACTTTGGAAGAGCCGGATTGGGCCAAAGTCGGCTATCCCAAAATCGATTACCAAGACGCCTATTATTATGCCGCGCCGACGAAAAAAATCGAACTGGATTCGCTCGATGATCTCGATCCGGCGATCAAGGAAGTCTACGATAAGCTCGGCATTCCCTTGGGCGAGCAAGAAGTGTTGGCGGGCGTCAAAGGCGCAAAGAAAATCGCGGTGGATGCGGTGTTCGATTCAGTCTCCGTGGCGACCACTTTCCGCGAGGAACTCAGCAAGGCGGGCGTGATCTTCTTGTCCATCTCAGAGGCGATCAAAGACCACCCAGAGATGGTGAAAAAATGGCTCGGCAAGATCGTGCCCACCCGCGACAATTACTTTGCCACGCTGAACAGCGCAGTCTTTTCCGATGGCACATTCGTCTACATCCCAGAGGGCGTGCGCTGCCCGATGGAGCTCTCCACCTATTTCCGCATCAATGCCGAAAACACTGGCCAGTTTGAGCGCACCTTGATCATTGCCGAAAAAGGCTCCTACGTCAGCTATCTCGAAGGCTGCACCGCGCCAATGCGCGATGAAAACCAGCTCCACGCAGCGGTCGTGGAATTGGTCGCAATGGAAGATGCAGAGATCAAATATTCCACCGTCCAAAATTGGTATCCTGGCGATGCTGAGGGCAAAGGCGGGATCTACAATTTCGTCACCAAGCGCGGGCTTTGCCAAGGCGACCGGTCGAAAATCAGCTGGACTCAAGTCGAAACCGGCAGCGCGGTCACGTGGAAATATCCAAGCTGCGTTTTGAACGGTGAGGATAGCGTGGGCGAGTTTTACTCCGTTGCCGTCACCAACAATTACCAGCAAGCCGACACCGGCACAAAGATGATCCACAATGGCAAGGGCTCACGCTCCACCATTATCTCCAAAGGAATTTCTGCGGGCCATTCGAACAACACCTATCGCGGCATGGTCCGCATCGGGCAGAA
>JALZVZ010000152.1 GCA_023299945.1 Altererythrobacter sp.
TTGAGGCTTGGCGCCATTGCGCGGAAAGCTTCCAAGGCTGCGGCAATGTCTTTGGATGATTTGCGGAAACCACGATTTTCGCCTTCGCTATCGCCGATACCGCGCCGGTCATAACGGAAAACGGGGAAGCCCGCCTTGGCAATAGATGCGGCCAATTCAGCTTGGCCCGAAAACGCGCCAGAGCGCAGTTCATTGCCGCCTGTGACGATCAGCAATCCGGCAGAACCGGGTGCAGTGTCGAGCGTCCCAGCAAGAGTGCATGATCCGCATGCAAAGGGCAGGTGGAGCCTGCTCATGCGTCAGGCGCCAATGCATCTGTGATCAGTGCGGCGAGCGACTTAGCCTGCGCCATATCTTCGCCAGCCTCCGCCCTTAGCCATAATCCGGCTCCGCCCAAATCGCTTTGCGCAATGACTGTTTGCTGGCCGCTTGTGACTGGATCAGCGTCTTGCAATTCGCCAAACATTGCTGCGCCAAATTGCCACCCGGCCAGCTCAATACCGTCTTTACGGCCAATCTCGCCCAATTGCGCTGTGCTTTCTTCGCGGCCTGCTTCTTTCGATGAAAGGATGCGGGATCGCAGCATATTGCGCAAAAGACGTGCGCCGCTGGCCGGAGCATAATGCCATCCCGGCAGTTCTACAGGCGCGATCAAAGCGCCGCCGCGTATCGCGAGCACATGGGTCGCGCCCAATTGCCCGGCAGCCATGACAGCATCAGCGCGCCACTGGCTCAGGCTTTGATCAGAAAGGGGCGCGAGGCTTTCATTCATTCCAGGAAAATCAGGCAGGGCGCTGGCCAATCCGGCCGCGTTTAGCTCGCGCATCAGCAGCATGGTTTGGCGACGCAATTTGTTCGCCTCGTCAAACAATGCCGGTATGATGAGAAGCTTGTGGTCGCCAAAAGCTGGACCGCCATCAAATTGAAGGGCGAGTTCCTTGCTGGTTCCGCCTTTGGCGCGCGCGCATGTCCATTGGCTTATCATCGCGCGCGCTAATTAACGCTCTGCTGCTTTGGTCTGTGCAAAGCCGAGCAGACCACCATAGGTTTCCAGCATTTCGCCGTCGACGTCTTCATCCTCAATAATAATGTCGAGGCGGTCTTCCATCTCTGTCAGAAGGCCCGCAACAGCCATGGAATCCAATTCTGGCAAATGACCGAATAATCCAGTGTCTTCGTCAAAATCGGCGACTTCATCCATGTCCAGCCCCAGAACATCGCATAGGATCTGTTTGAGATCGGCGTCTATCTTGGCCGCAGCAATTTCCGCTGCTTCATGGGCGGCTCGCTGCTCGGCATTTATCGCCATTTCTTCAGGCGCGCCCTTGGGCGTTTCATTGGAGCTGTCTTTGCCAGTATCAGCGCCTGCATCTGTGCCGGATTGTTCAATCATGGCTTTTACACTTCCCCCTGCAGAAAAACCCTGCGTAAAAACGGCGTTCGCCCTAGCTTCGCCTTTGTCACTAGGCAAGCTTAGTCCGCAAGCGCCGGGTTGCGCGCTTTGCTAGCGCGGGCCATGCTTTGGCTTGGTGAGGGTCAAGACAATCGAGTTGATAGCGCGGACGGATTTCTTCCATCCAATCGGCTTTATACGCATCACTACCCGTTCCAAAGTCGACCAGCTTAACGTTATCATTGTCTATCGCGTGCTCAAAAAGGGCTGCTGTTAGCGTGGTTCCGGCGGATAAGGGCTTGTGACTTTCCAAATGGGCGAGCTTGTGAATATAGGCGATGCCGTTCTCAACCGTCCAAAATTGTGCGGCAACCGGCGTGCCTTCATGTATGGCAAGCGCAAGGCGGATTCGGCCCGCTGTGCCTTCTTGTTCGGCAAACCGCCGCAAAAGTTCGGGCTGATCCTCTGCAGTTTTCCAGCTTTCGGCATAGATCGTTTCGTATGCTGCCCAAGCTTGCGGCTCAAAACGCTCAAAGATTTGCACATCGACCTTTTTGGCTTTGCGTTTGAGCGTGGTACGCATGCGTCCTGCCCGCGTGGCCCAATATTCAGCAAAGCTGCGGCCATTGACGGCAAGCACATGGTTCTCATCGCATTGTGAGCGCTCAACTTGCCAACCTGCCTCGGCAAAGCTGCGCTCAAGCATAGAGGCAGAACCATCTTCTTCTGGCACGGGCCAAAGAGTGACGCGGTGCGAACGACCCCGCAATTGTGATGCGATTTCTTGCAGTAAGCGCTCACCAGCAGGGCCATCAGAGGCAAGCTGCCGCCAAGTGAAACTATACCAATTGCGGAGAGGTTCGATCCGGCCATTCGCCTCGGTTAAGGCGAGGGCTGCGGAGCTTTCTCCATCGCTGGCCAGCGCAACCAGCGGGGTAAGCCCGCTCTCGGCCAAAAGCGAAAACCATTCGGACCGTTCAAAAGGTGAAGGGGCAGGCTGACATAGACCATCCAGAACGTTAACCGTATCGTGGTAGCTGGACGCTGTCATATAAACCTGCCTTTCTTTTGCTTTGCTCGATATGGGCCTAAATGGAAAACTTAATGTTTGTTTCGTCGCCTGATCCAACCCCGCGTCCGCTGGACCACCTCGCATTGTGCGGGGCGGATGAAGACATGGCGCTGATCTTGCGCGGGGTTGCCTATACGCATCAGGAGTTAAGACTGCGTGTCTCTTTGCTAGCCGGATGGTTGGCGCGCGAAGTTCCTAGCAAAGGCGCGCGTGTTGCAAGCTGGGCAGCGAAGGGCGAGCTGACGTGTTTGATGCCGCTGGCAGCGGCGCGGGCGGGGCTGGTCCATGTGCCGATCAATCCGCTGCTTAAACGCACGCAGGTTAAGCATATATTGGCCGATAGCGGCGCAGAAATGCTGATTGCGACAGC
>JALZVZ010000153.1 GCA_023299945.1 Altererythrobacter sp.
GGGCGGCAAGGACACGTAAACCTATGGCTTTGCTAACTCTTGCCGCCCTCCAACTGCCATTGGCTGATGCCGATGAGGCGGTGAATATCGCCGCCGTCAGCGAGCTGGTCGAACAGGCTGCCGCGCGCGGGGCTGAACTTATCGTGCCGCCGGAATTGTTTAGCGGCGCATATTTTTGCTGCGAGGAAGACGAAGCGAACTTTGCGCTCGCCCGCCCGACACTGGACCATCCCAGCGTAATCGCCATGCGCAAGCTTGCCGCCAAATTGAAAGTCGCCATCCCCGCCAGTTTTTTTGAGCGCGACGGGCATCACTATTACAATACTGTCGCAATGATTGGCCCTGATGGCGATGTCATGGGCACCTATCGCAAAAGCCACATCCCCGATGGGCCCGGCTATGAAGAGAAATTCTACTTCCGCCCCGGCAATGACGGTTTCAAAGTGTGGGACGTTTTCGGCGCACGCATCGGCGTCGGCATTTGCTGGGACCAATGGTATCCAGAGGCTGCCCGCGCGATGGCGCTGATGGGAGCAGAAGTGCTGGTCTATCCCACCGCTATCGGGTCAGAGCCTTATGACGCAGAATTGGACACTAGTACCATGTGGCAGCGCGCGATGCAGGGGCATTCAGTGTCCAATTGCATGCCAGTATTGGCCTCGAACCGGATCGGTGTTGAGGGTTCAGGAGAGGCCGCACAAACATTCTACGGCCACAGCTTCATCACCAATGAATGGGGCGATAAAATTGCTGAATTTGGCGCAGAAGATGAGGGCATTCTGGTCGCTGGCCTCGATCTTGGCAAAGCGGCAAAGCACCGCGCGGGAATGGGCTTTTTCCGTGATCGGCGCCCGCAGCTTTATGGCCGTCTCGCCGAAGATATCTGAGCCGCTTTGAGCATGCTCTATTTGATCGGGCTTGGCTCCAATATGCGGCACCCGCGCATTGGCTTGCCGCGCGCCATCTTAGATGCAGCAATTGAGGCGCTCGAACACAGCGGTGTTGGTGTGCTGGCGGTATCGCCCACTATCACCAGCCGCCCCTTGGGGCCGTCACAGCGCAATTTCGCCAATGCCGTAGCCGTGGTAGAAACGCCGCTTGATCCGGATGAACTGCTAGATTTGCTGCAAAGCACAGAACGCGAATTTGGCCGCCGCGCCCCGCGACAACGCATCGGCCCAAGATGGCGCGCCCGCATACTAGACCTTGATATTATCATGTGGAGCGGCGGCATTTGGCAATCGCCGCGCCTCGCCATTCCGCACACTGACATGGCGCAGCGCAGTTTTGTGCTGGGGCCGGCCGCCAGCATTGCCGGTGATTGGCGCGATCCGCTTAGCGGGTTGAGCCTGCGCCAACTAAACACCCGTCTTTAAGCCCATCTCTCGCGCCTACAGAAAAAGGGCCCAGCCATTACAGCCGAGCCCCGTTTCTCGCTTAGAAGACCAATTCTTAAGCTTGGATTGTCACATCCCTTTAGACAGCTCGCTTATGCAGCGGCAGTCTTGCGGCGACGCCAGCCGAGACCAAGCGCTGCAAGAGCCAGACCGAACAGGCCGAGCATGCCAGGTGCAGGAACGTCTGCAACAGAGAAGTTGCTGACTGTTCTCACATAGTCGCCGCCGGTGATTGGATCACCCCAATGCGACCACAGGTTCACGCGGTCTGTGCCGTTGAAAATCAGCTTTTGAGCATGGGTTGTGTCATTGTCGGTCGTTGCAACGCCGTTGATGATGCGCGTTCCGTCAAGCGATGTCAGGATCGCCATGAAGCTTGGTGTTTCGCCGCCTTGGAAACCAGCGAGATCTGAGCTGGTAAAAGTCGTGTCGATGCTGTCACCGATCCAAGTACCCGACTGTGTGTCAGTGTCGATAGTCAGAACGTCACCATTGGTGAATTCATACTCGAAGATCGTCGCCGATGCTGGTGCAGCGACAGCCATAGAAGCGGCTGCAAGCCCGATCGCGGCGGTTTTGTAGAACTTTGCCATTACATAATTCCCTTTAAGCGTTTCGGGCGCAACCCCTTCATCAAACTGTGCCAGGTTCTAACCCAGCGGTGGTAAACAGAATGTATGCAATCCACGTGCCAAACCGGTGGCAACCGCAGAAATGCGCGAGCTTGACTGGTTAACGCCGGAAACGTTCAAACCCTTTATGTAAAACTTCCCGACATAATTTTGTGAACTCGCGTAACTTTACCGCAATTTTAAGAACCGCGCCCTATTGGGTTGTCATGACTTTCCGCTCATCATTGCTTCGCGCCGCGGCAGCTTCCGCGCTTTTCGCCACTCCCATGCTCGCATCCTGCGACAGCGAGCCGTCTGATCCGATGGAGGCTGCGCGCGCTTCGTTCGAAAGCGGCAATCACCGGATTGCCTTGGCGCAGGCCAGCAAAGCGATTGAGGCCAATCCGCAAAGCGCAGCAGCCCGCATGCTGACGGCTGAAATCGCCATGTCATTAGGCAATCCAGACCGCGCGATTACAGAGTTAAAGCAAGTCAGCCCCGATGTCCCCGAGGCAGCCAAAGCCAATCTGAAACTGGCGCAGGCCAATCTTGCCATTGGCAATTTCCGCATGGCCAAGCAATTGCTTGAAAATGCCCCGATGGACAGCGCGCTGGCACATTTTGTATCCGCCAGCCTGCAAATGGCTGAGAACGAATTTGGCAAAGCCTTCGAAATAGTTGCGCAAGGCCTCACCAACTTTCCGCAAGACCCGCAGCTGGTGACTTTGGACGCGCAACGACTGCTGATGAGCGCAAAGCCGCAAGAGGCTGCCGACCGCCTCTCGCCCGTGCTGAATATGGAACCGATCGTGCCAGAGGCGCATATGCTGGCGGGGCAAATGTTGCTGCGAGATCG
>JALZVZ010000154.1 GCA_023299945.1 Altererythrobacter sp.
GGGGAACCAAGGTTCAAGGCCTTCGCAAAGCGCGCTCAGCAATTTGTCTGCCAGCGGCAATAGCGTGAGGCGCCACAACGCGCGATTGGCCTCGCGGTAATTGGAATAGGTGTTGTCGCCGGGCAGGCCGAGCAGCATCGGCGGGACACCAAATGCCAGCGCAATGTCGCGGGCTGCTGCATTTTTCAACTCGGCAAAATCCATGTCCGAAGGCGACAAAGCCATGCTCTGCCATTTCAGCCCGCCATCCAATAGCATAGGTCGGCCAGCATTGTTTTGGCCTGAGAACGCGGTCGTCAATTCGGATTTCAGTCGATCAAATTGCTCGGTTGTTAGGCTAGCACCATCGCCATCATCATAGACGAGGGCGCCGGATGGCCGTGCTGCATTTTCCAGCAGCGAACGGTTCCATTCCATCGCGGCATTATGAACACAAATCGCCTGATCCGCAGCGGCCAAGGCGCCCGCGCCATAATGGTCATCTGTCGGGTGGAGCGATTTGATATGGATGATATTGGGCCAGCCATTTTCATCCTCAATTGCAACGCTGCGGACCTTTTCGCCCAACCGATAGGTGAAGGATGTCGGCCAGCCATCTGCGCCGTGCACCACGCTAATGCGTTCAGGGCGAAGCGCGAATAATTCCACCGGCGTGCCGCTGGCATCCTTCATAATCTGGACATAGGCATTGCCATGCAGAACCAGATGTGCGGCAATTGTTTCGATCAGTGATTGGCCTGCACTAGTAGAACCAACCAAATTGGTTAGACGTGGATCATTTTGCGCTAGCGGCACGCGCCCAGTGCTTTCAGCAATAATCCGCACGGCGCGCTGCGCAATTGGGTTGGCTAGAAAGCCCTGTTTGATGCTTCTATTGTAATCAAACGCTCGCCCAGAGCCGGTCTGATCAAAGGCTATCGCCCATGGGGAAACAAAGCCGCGCGACAATGGCACACGGTTTTCTCCTCCACCCTTGAAGGCGGAGGTGAGTGTGTCGATAAAAGACATGTCTGTCCCTTTCTGTTGGCCGGAGATGGCTTAGATAATGTTGCGGACGCGGGGCCTCTGGGGCCGTCCGAGCAGTAGTTCTGTAATTGCCCAAACCAACGCATCAGCCCGGTCGGGGCTGCGGCCAGGGCCTTCATATTCGCCGCCCGGCATCATGCCGCACAGCTGATCTTCTAACTTTGCAAACAGGCCGGTGTGACGCACACGCCCAACCTCATAAAGGGCTGCCACAGGCTCAGCGCGCGCGGTTTTGCTGCGCGAGGCATGCACCAGTTTAATCGGCAAAGAACAATTGGCCGCGCGAAGCACGCTTTCCACCATTTCGCCGCCTTGATTGGCCTCCGCAATGACGCGGTCTGCATCCCAAAGCCGGGCTGCATCTGCGACGGCTTGCGCCCATTTTTCTGGGCTCGCGCGTTCCGCCGAACAATCCGCCAAAACATGCGCCACGCCTTCGCTGTCTTGCGCTGCGACGATTATGCCGCATGCATCACCTTGAGCAGAGGCGGGCGGATCAACCGCCACCACCACTCTGGTAAAACTGGCTTTATTGGCTTTTTCTCGGCCTTCTTCGATCAATTCGCGTGACCACAATGCGCCTTCGATATTGTCGACAAGTTCGCCGTCCAATTCCTGCCGCGCCAGCAGGCTTCCAGCAAACTCGCTTTCCATTGCGCTCAAGAAACTGGGTGGCAAATATGCCTTATTGTCAGTGGTGCGTCCTCGCGTTGTTATAACCGATCCGGTTTTTTCCGAAGCCAGCAATCGGTGCATTAAGGGCACAGAGCGCGGGGTCGTTGTGACCATAATTTTCTGTTCATCACCAAGTCTGAGGCCCATCAAGAGATTGTCCCAGCATTTGGTCGCGCTTCCGTGGGCGAGCGACCATTTTCCGATCTCATCGCACCACGCATGGCTATGTTGCGGCCCGCGCAGACTTTCTGCTTCTGCAGAAGAATACATCATAGCCTGCGCGCCATTGGGCCATTCCAACCTGCGCCGAGATGCCTCGAACACGGGGCGGCGTTCGGGCGGAGAGCAAGCGAGAATGCCGCTTTCGCCCTCCAGCATGACCGCGCGCGCCTCTCCCAAAGAGGAGGAGACGAGCGCGATCCGGGCGTTTGGATCGTTTTCTGCGATCATGCGAACCCATTCCGATCCGCTTCGTGTCTTTCCAAAACCGCGACCGGCCATCACCAACCAGATGCGCCAGTCGCCAGCCGGTGCCAATTGCGCATCACGCGCCCAAAAGGGCCAGTGATAGGCAAATTCAGCGCGTTCTGTTTCAGTTAGGCAATCCGCCAGGCGCTTGCGGATGTCCGGACTGGCCTGCGCTAGCCAGTCAAAGCGTTCAGCGCCCACGGTTGTCTTTGACCTTTTCCTCCATGACCTTCAGGCGGATTTCTTCCACCTTGCGGTCGATTGATGCGCGGACTTCTTTGGCGCTAACATTGCGCTGCTCTGCTTGTGCCCGGGCCGCATTATCGCGGTGGGCTGACAGCAGGCGGATCGCATTGGCGAAATCGTATTTTTCGCCATCATTTGTCTTTTGCTCACCCTCACGAAGACGCCGCAACACCTCCAGTTCAAGATGGGCATAGCCTTCGCGCAAGGCTACTATCCACCTCCGAGCAAATTCAGGTTCATTGGACCGGGCGCGGTAGGCTGTGCTGGCGGTTACACCTGCAGCTTCGGCTGATTTTGTGACATTACTGGTTTGGGAGAGGCTTTCTAAAAAGTGGTCCCGCCACCGCGTGTTAATGCGGCGACCTTTCCCGGCTCCTGCAGAGCCTGAGCGTATTTTTTCTGACATCCGCTAAAATCCTATGATTTCATTTAAGAAAAAACGCGAGGGGGCACTCACTCAAAATGAAAGCCAGACCCACCCAAGGGTTTTATGTATTGAAGCGAATCACACTATCGCGATGTTTGGTTTCTCTAACCAAAGAGCGTGACAATGTCAATCAAAAAGTGCCAAATAGGTTAATTAATCCAGCTTGCACCGAGGGTAGCGTGGCGCTAAGCGCAAGAAAACGTGAACCGCGCGAACCACTTCGACCCGCCGTCTCTTTTAAGAAAGCAAACGCCCGATGATGAAATTGCTGCGCGGACTCTATGATTGGACAATGGATAAGGCGGCCCACCCTAAAGCGGTGTGGTGGCTGGCGTTCTTTAGCTTCATCGAATCGAGCTTTTTCCCAATCCCGCCGCATCCTTTGCTCGGACTGATGTGCTTGGCCGAGCCGAAAAAGGCGATACGCTTTGCAATTGTCGCCACAGTCTCATCCGTGCTGGGCGGATTGTTCGGCTATGCGATCGGCTATTTCCTTTATGATGCGGTGGGCGCCGCAGTGATCGGCGCGTTGGGGCTGACGGAGAGCTTTCCCGTCGCTGCTTGCTATATCCGTGAGCAGGGCGCGTTGGCGGTATTCTTCGCTGCAGGCACGCCGGTTCCGTTTAAACTGATGACGATCACTGCCGGCTTTATCGAGATGAACCTGCTGACATTTACGCTAGCGGCCATCGCAGGCCGAGCGCTTATTTTCATGGTGGTGGGCGTCTTGTTCCAAGTGTTCGGTGCACCGATCAAAGCGATTATCGACAAATATTTGGGCCTGGTTACCAGCGTGTTTGTCGTCTTGGTTGTTGCCGGCTTTATCGCCTTTACGCAATTGGCAGGCGGGGATGATGATGGCGAGATGGGCCCTTGCGACAATGTGACCGAAGTGCGGGCGGATTAGTCAGAGGTCATTGGCTTAGGCTGGATCGACACGAAAAACTTCACCGTCTGTGTCGAGAATAAATAACGCTCCGTTCGAGTTGGTTGCAAAACCAACCGGCGAATCAATTGTTCCCACATCGGGCGCGAAGTCTGCGCTTCGTAACTCCATATCAAAGTCGGTATGAAGAAACCCATCGGTCAAGACTGGTTGTTCAATCGAGTAGATCGATCCGTCTGTGTCACCAATCACTTGCAAATCCCTTACTTGGTTTACCCCTCAACTGTCCAAGGCATGGGAAGTAAAGAAATTCACCGCAAGTAAATGGTATGGTAGAAGTGTTGGCAGAATAGTTCTCTAACCTAAATAATACCAACTTTCTTGCCTGCGCGTTCGAACATGCCAAGAATCGTCTCTACTTCTTCGGCGGAGTGTTCAGCGCATAAAGAACAGCGCAGCAAAGTCATGTTCGCAGGGGTTGCAGGCGGGCGTGCCAAATTGACGTAGAGGCCCTCTTTCAAAAGTGCCTCCCACATCATCGCGCCTTGCGTAAGGTCAGGCATGATGACGGCCACGATAGCACTTTGCGGCGTATCCGTGCCGAGGCTAAAGCCGAGATCCAATAGGCCAGCATGCAGACGCTTAGAGTTCTCCCACAGATGGGCACGCTTGTTCGAACCATGCTGAAGTTTGCGGATCGAAGTCGCGGCGGTCGCCACAACGCTGGGCGGAAGGCTGGCGGTGAAAACGTAAGGGCGACAAACCAACCGCATAATTTCAAACTTGGGATGGTTGGAAACGCAAAATCCGCCGACTGTGCCGACACTTTTGGAGAAAGTGCCGATGATGAAATCGCAATCATCCATTACGCCTTGCTCTTCGCAAACGCCGCGGCCATTTTCGCCGATGAAGCCCATGGAATGCGCTTCATCCACCAGCACCATGGCGCCGTGCTCCTTGGCGATCCGAACCATTTCTTTCAGCGGAGCGACATCGCCGAGCATGGAGTAAACGCCTTCGAGAACCACCAAAGTTTTGGCGCCTTCAGGAATGCGACGCAGGCGCTTTTCCATCGCTTCTACATCATTGTGTTTAAACGGAACAATCTCTGCATTACCCATTGCGCAGCCATCCCAGATGGACGCGTGGCTATCAATGTCGAGCACCACGTAATCGCCCTTGCCAGCGATGGTGGAGATGATACCCAAATTGGCCTGATAGCCGGTGGCAAAGACCATTGCGTGGTCCATGCCGTAAAATTCTATGAGCGCGTCTTCGCAGTCCTTATGGCCTTGATAAGTGCCATTGAGAACACGGCTGCCGGTGGTGCCGGAACCAAATTTTTCCAGCGCATCCTTGCCCGCTTCGATCACATCAGGATCGAACGTCATACCCATATAATTATAGGTGCCGAGCAGGATCGTGTCGCGCCCGTTGCAGATCGCGCGGGTGGGCGAGAGCACTTTTTCCATGACCAAGTTATACGGGTCTTCAATCCCGCTAGAGAGCAAAGTCTCGCGCGTCTGGATCAGATCATCAAATTTGGAAAAGAGATCGCCGGTATCCACTGAAGTAACCTCGTTCATGCTTGCTCCCGCAAAAAGCTCAACTCAAGCGCCTTGGATTTTCACAACGGCGTCAATCAACTGGCCGAAATTTTCAATCTCAGCCTGCTGATTCATGCTGATGATAATGTCAAATTCATCCTCAATCGCCGCGACAAAATCCATCACCGTTAGACTGTCGAACTCCAAATCATTGGCGAACGTGGTGGCGTCAGTGATCGCGACAAGCTTTTTGTTAAATGGCTCGATCAAGTTACGGATGGTTTCGTCGATTGATGCACGATCCATGGCAGAATTCTCTTTCGTTAAATTTGGATGCTGCCTTACAGCCCCTTTTCACTAAGCGCAAAGCGGTTTGCGCCTATGCTTGTCAAGCATGCGGTGCACTGGCACACTCCGTATCAGTGCAAGAGGCGGGATGGGGGCTGATAGGACGATGAGCGATACAAAAGCCAAACCGGCCAGCGATGAGCGCGCGCCCACCTATTCTGCTCATGCCATTCATATGGTTCGCACAGCGCAATTGAACACGCTGACCCTGTCGCAAATGGCCGATCAAAAGGCGTCGATCCTAATGGGCGCGACCTTCCTTGTTTTCTCTCTGACGGTCAGCCGCGCATTGGTTGGTGAGGCGAGCCTGGCGATATTGGTGCTGGCGTTTACTGCCTTCGTCAGTTCGCTATGTGCGGTGATTGCGATCATCCCTTCTGTCGGGCAATCGGCTGCGCCCAAGGGTCCGCCAAACCGCTTGTTCTTCGGCCATTTTAGTCATTTGGACGAGGCGGAATGGACGGAGGACCTCTTGTCTGAATTGCAGGCTGACGAGACCGTCTTTCGCACGATGCTGCATGATATTTATCAGAACGGCAAAGTGCTCCAGCGGCGCAAGTACCGCTTCCTTGGGATTGCCTATCAGATTTTCGTCGTCGGCCTGTTTGTGACGATGATCATCTATTTGGGCGAAACATTTGGCTTGATTGCGATCTAACCTACCGCTTCGGCAGGCAACAAGGCTTTCACCGCCGCCATAAATGGCATGATCGATACCGGCTTGGACAAATAGCCCGCTGCACCCGCATCGCGAATGCTCTCCTCGTCGCCTTTGCCTGCATAGGCTGTCACCGCAAGGATTGGGATTGCGGCGAGAGCGGCGTCTGCTTTTGCAGCAACAATCAAGTCAAAGCCGGAGATACCGGGCAGCTGAATGTCCATAATAATCAGGTCAGGCGCAAATTCGCGCGCTCCGTCCAGCGCGGCATCACCATCGGCAATGCCCAATGTTTCGAACCTGTTGGCGCGCAGCACATCGCAAAACAATTTCCGGTTGAGATCGTTGTCCTCGACAACCATGATCCTCTTTGCCACTGCGCCAATAACTCCAATTGCGTTTTAAAAGGTGCGTTCAATATGACTGCCATAGGCTCAAGCGATGAAGCGCGTCCAGAGGCGTCCGTCCTATCCTTGGCGGCGCTCGGCTGGCTGCTGGAGGATGGCGAACGTGCAGAGCGGTTTTTGTCCCTTACCGGGCTTGACCCCGACACCCTAAGGGCGGCAGTGGGAACAGCAGCAACGCAGGTCGCAATTCTGGAATTTCTCGCTAATCACGAACCCGATTTGTTGCGCGCGGCTGAGGCTTTGGCTGTCGCCCCAGAAGAATTCATCGCAGCGATGGAAGAATTGAAACAATGAGCATATTTCTATGAGCAAACCCCTGATTATTTCCGATTGTGATGAAGTTCTATTGTATATGGTCACCCCGTTTAAGGAGTGGCTGGAAGAAGGCGAAGGCGTCAATTTTAAGCTAAAGGGCAATGATTTTGCCAATGCGCTGACATGGCAAGAGACGGGCGAATTGGTTGAGCCAAAAGATATGTGGCTGTTTTTGCGCCGGTTCTTCGATGATGAAATGCACCGCCAGACGCCGATCACGGGCGCGGTTGAGGGCATCAACGCTTTGGCGAGCCATGCCGATGTCGTTATCCTGACCAATTTAGAAGACAAACATCAGGGTAGCCGGGCTGAGCAATTGGCGGGCCACGGCATCAATGCGCGGGTCTTCACCAATCAGGGGCCAAAAGGGCCGGCGCTGGAAAAAATCCTTAGCGAATATAACCCCAGCAAGGCGATTTTCATCGATGATTTGGCGCAGCATCACCATTCAGCATTGGAAACCGTGCCGCATATCTCCCGCCTGCATTTATGCGGCGAGCCGATGATCGCGTCGCATATCACTTGCGCCCACAAGGCAGGTCATGCCGATGCCAGAATTGATAATTGGGCCGAAGCCTTGCCTTGGCTAATGAATGAGCTTGAAGGAAACACTCCATGAGCATTGAAAGCCGTTTGGACGAATTGGGAATTGTTCTGCCCGCCGCTGCCGCCCCTGTCGCCAGCTATACGCCCGTAGTGGTGGAGGGCGGCCTGGCCTATGTCTCTGGCCAATTGCCATTTGTGGATGGCGCGCTGGTAACGGGGCGTGTGGGCGATGATGTCTCGCTAGAGGATGGCCAAGCGGCCGCGCGCGCGTGCGGGTTGATGATTATCGCCCAATTGAAAGCTGCGGGGATTGATTTGAACAATGTCAAACGCGTGGTGAAATTGGGCGCATTTGTTTGCTGCACGCCCAACTATACCGATCAGCCAAAGGTCGCCAATGGTGCCTCTGATTTGATGCAAGACGTGTTTGGCGAGGCGGGCGTCCATGCCCGCGCAGCCGTTGGCGTGCCTGCTTTGCCATTGGGCGCAGCGGTTGAGGTCGATGCGATCATTGCTCTCAATCCTACATGAGTGAAACGCCTTCATCTGGGGTAAGCGCGGATAGCGATGATGCGCCAGAGGACGGGGTCACTGTCCGGCTGGCTCCCAATGTAGGCAGCTTCGAGGCGGCAGAATGGAACGCGCTGGTCGGTGCGGACAATCCCTTTGTCAGCCATGAATTCCTAACCGCGCTGGAGGATTCCGGCAGCGTCGGCGACGGCACGGGCTGGGATCCTGTGCCGATTGCTGTGACGGACGCAGATGGGCGCTTGCTTGGCGCAATGCCGAGCTATGCCAAAGGGCATTCGCAGGGAGAATATGTTTTCGACCATGCCTGGGCCGACGCGCTGCACCGCGCAGGCGGTAGCTATTATCCCAAGATGCAGATCGCGGCGCCCTTTACGCCTGCAACCGGGCCGCGCTTGCTTTTGAGCGACCCTGCGCTCGCACCTTTTTTGCTCAAAGGGGCGGAAATGGTTTGCGAGCAAAATGGCTTATCATCGGCCCATGCGACCTTCATTGATGAAGCACAATTGCCGCTGTTCAAGGAGGCGGACTGGCTGATCCGCAGCGATTTACAATTCCATTGGACCAATCGCGATTACGCCAGCTTTGACGATTTTCTCGATGCGCTCGCATCACGCAAACGCAAGGATTTGCGCAAAGAACGCAGCGCCGCTCAAGAGGGCGTTGAGATTGTTCGGCTAATTGGCGATGACATTAAAGAGCATCACTGGGACGCGTTTTGGATATTTTACCAAGACACTGGTGCACGCAAATGGGGCACGCCTTATTTGACGCGCGAGGCCTTTACGCTTTTGTCGGAACGGATGGGCGAGCAATTGGTGCTGATACTGGCGCTGGCGGACGGTCAACCGTTCGCGGGCGCGCTCAATTTTGTTGGGCCCGAGGCGATCTATGGGCGTTATTGGGGGTGCACGGTGGAGAAGAAATTCCTCCATTTTGAGCTGTGCTATTATCAAGCGATCGACATTGCGATCGAGCGTGGTCTCAAACGGGTCGAGGCCGGCGCGCAAGGGGGGCATAAGCTTGCGCGCGGCTATGAACCGGTGAAGACTTGGTCTGCGCATTGGATCGCTAACCCCAGTTTCCGCGAGGCTATCGCAGATTTCCTGAAGCGCGAGGCGCAGGGGACGCAAGCTGATCAGAATTATCTGGACCAGCGCACGCCATTTAAGAAAGTTTAAGCAGCAGCTCGGCGACCTGCGGCGAGCCATTGGCGGGCCTGACGCTGTGCTTCGGCGATCTCGCGAGCGGTCATCTCATCAGAGATATCCGCGCGGCACCAGCCAGCTTCTTCATGGCCTTTTGACGCTGCCAGATTGAACCATTTGTGCGCTTCGATCAGATCGCTGGACACGCCGTGGCTGCCGGTGGAATACATAACACCCAATTCGAACAGGGCACTAATTTCGCCGGCTGCGGCGGCTGCAAGATATTTTGCAACCATCAAATCAGCTGAGTTATCGGTCAGCTCGGTGGCTGATGCTGTATCAATATTGTTCATTACCATTGGTCTTCTAAGCCCCACTTTGTGCAGACACCGGACCAGTGCCGGGCTGCTGAAACCCAATTCGCCAGAACATGCTCAACAAATGGTTAACGCCGCGCAACATTTATCAACTTTTACAATTTCAAATAATTGATTTGACGCCGTTTACGGGGTTTTCCCATGCTGTTCATGCCTAACATGGTATCGCGCCTTGTGCCTGCGGTGAGGCCTGCCTATAGGCGCGCCAAAGGAAACCCACGGGCAGACCTCAAAGGGGGCGGCACCTGCGTCTAATACGTAAGGGTTTTTCTGTTTAACGTTTGGGTTAAGAGGTTAGCATGGCAACGTCTCATGATGAGATTGAAAATCTCAAAAAAGCGAAAAGCGCGATCCCGAAGGATTATGCGCCCAGTGATGACGAGCCCTATATGAGCGACAAGCAGCTTGCCTATTTCAGAGTGCTGCTGCTGGAATGGAAGCGTTCCATTCACGATGCGTCGGATCAAACGCTGCAATCTTTGCAAGACGGGCCAATCCGCGATGCTGACCTTAATGACCGCGCTTCTAGCGAAACCGATTGGAGCATAGAGCTCCGCACGCGCGATCGCCAACGCAAGCTGATCTCTAAAATTGACAGCTCGCTGCGGCGGTTGGAAGAAGGCGAATATGGCTATTGCGAGATTTCCGGCGATCCGATTGGCCTAAAGCGGCTGATTGCGCGGCCGGTTGCGACCATGACGGTCGAGGCACAAGAAGCGCATGAGCGCCGCGAGAAAATCTCCCGCGACGATTAATCTGCAAGGCGTTGTGTTATTCGCGCCCAAACCTGTCCCCTTTCGGAACAGGGTCAATCGCCGTTTACCTTTCATTAGCTATTCACCCATTATCCCCTTGTTACCCGGTGCGGTGGAAGCAGCGGAGCAAGTTTTGTTGGCTGTGCCGAGGAAAGAGGTGGTTATGTCTGAAGTGGAAACACGCAGCATCGTGCGCGACAGCCTATTGCTGTTCGCAAACCTCTGGCTTGAGAATGATCCGGCCCGTTACCACGTTAAAGTGCGCAATCTTTCTGACGCTGGCATGATGGGCGAAGGCGGCCCGCGTGTTGTGCGCGGCACGCGGCTGACGATAGAGCTTGGCGGAGCAGGCGCTGTGCGCGGCTGTGTTGCATGGGTGCAAAACGAACGGTTTGGCGTGGCATTTGACGACCTTATCAATTCTACAAGCGCTCAAACGAGCACTTTTGCAAACGCCTCAGCAGGCGAGCCTACACATTAAGCGCGCTTTCTAGCGCTTCTCCTCAGTATGGGCGAACAGCGCCCATTTGAACGAACTTAAAAGCGCCTTCCAAATGGTTGCGAATTTACGGTGAATCTTGAGGTTTGCACGCTGACCGGCGGCATGCGGTCTGCTATGGACTTATACAATGCGCTTTTCGCCCGCCTTTCTTACCCTTCTCTTGCCGCTATTTTTGGCGGCCGGTTGCAGCGACAGCGGCGCAGATGACACTGTCAATGTCGTGCTAATCGGTGACAGCGGTAGCCCGTTTCAACGCGGTGCCGCTCTCACCCCTCAAGCAGGGTATTTGCAGGGGGCCACCGCCGAAGGCTTGGTGGGTTTTAGTGTCACCGGTGAGGTAATTCCTGCGATTGCAGAACGCTGGATCGTCACGGATGATGGTTTGAGCTATATTTTCCGCCTGCGCAATTCCAATTGGGCCTCAGGTGAACCGATCGAGGCAGGTGATATCCGTGCGCGCTTGCTCGCCAATATTGAGCGGTTGGAAGCAACAGCGCTGGGCTATGATCTAGCGAAAATCACCGATATCCGCGAGATGACAGGGCGCGTGATTGAGATTCAATTGGCCAGTCCAATGCCTGATTTCTTGCGGCTCCTGGCTCAGCCAGAGCTTGGTTTTGCCAGCGATGACGCAGGCGCTGGCCCCATGATTTCGGCGCGGGAAGGCAGCAGTCTTCAGGTCACTTTGTCGCCCCTGCCGCCAGAGGCGCGCGGCTATCCCGCTCTGCGCAATTGGGAAGGTTTGGTGCGGCCTTTGACTGTGCGCGCATTGCCAGCAGTTGCGGCGGTGAATGCGTTTTCAGAAGGTGAGGCAGATGTCGTGCTAAACGGGCGGGTGGAGAATTTGCCCCTGTCCGACCTTGGCCCATTGTCGCGCGCCAACATCCGGCTGGATGCGGCCCAAGGCGTATTTGGATTGGCGATCCGCAATGAGGAGGGCGTGCTGTCTACGCCGATCTTGCGAACAGCTTTGTCGATGGCGATTGACCGCGATGATCTGATGACCCCGTTCAATATTGGCGGCTGGCTGCCGTCAAACACGGCTGTGCCGCGCGGCGTTTGGACCGCGATTGTGCCTGAGGCGCCCTCGTGGACGGCCCTGTCGCTTGAACAACGCCGCAGTATTGCAGCCGGCGCGATCAATTCTTGGAAGAGCCAGAATGATGGTTCGGCCGTGGTCCGTGTCGCCATGCCAAATGGGCCGGGTAGCGAGCAGTTGTTTGGTCAATTAAGGCGCGATTGGGAGGCAATTGGAGTCGAGGCGCAATTGGTTCCATCCGATGAAAAGGCCGCCGATTTGGTGCTTCTCGACCGGACTGCGCGGTTCGCCTCGCCGCGGTGGTTCCTTAACCAGTTTCACTGCGAGATTCGTCTCGGCCCTTGCGCAGAAAAGGCCGATGATTTGGTCGAGCAATCCTTGCAAGAGGTCAATCCCAAGCTGAAGGCAGAAATGCTTGCGCTGGCGGAATTGGAATTGGAGGATGCAGCGATTTTCATCCCCTTTGGTACGCCGATCCGCTGGTCGTTGGTGCGCAGCGATGTTGCCGGTTTTGAAGATAATATATGGGGACTGCATCCGCTGTTTCCTTTATCAGGGACATCCAATTAAAGTACTGAATTAAAAATAGAAAACAGCGTTCTGCTTGAAAAATTGTTATTGAATACCCATCTTGAGGACAAGGAGGGACGTCATGACCAATTTACGTCCATTGTCACCGGCACGACCGGAGCCATCTGAGGGCGCTGCTCGCGGTTCATCCACGCATTCATCCAATGATGGCGCCAGTGTCATGGGATTTGAGCTGCCAATCGGCAATGATCCGCATTCGATCCGCAAGCGGGTTGAGGCGCTGGAAATTGTGCTTGAGCGCAGCTTTCACATTCCCGGCACAAAAGTTCCCATCGGCCTCGATGGTTTGATCGGGCTTGTGCCTATACTTGGCGATATTGTGACGACGATCATGGGCGCATATTTCGTATGGGAGGCCCGCAATCTGGGCATGCCGAAATGGAAATTGATGCGCATGGCGGGCAATGTCGGCTTTGATACTTTGCTGGGTCTTGTGCCTGTTGTTGGCGATGCAGCCGACTTTATGTTCCGCTCAAACACGCGCAATTTGCGGATCATCAAGAAGCATTTGGACAAGCATCATCCAGCGACAAAAGTGCTCGAAGGTTGAATTTGAACTAGGCTGAAATGGGGTCGAGGCCAGATAAGGCCAAACGAGGCCAAGTCCAAGATCTATGCCTCAAGCCTCCAATTCGATGTCCCAATACAGCCAATCGCGCCAGGTTTCATGCATGTAATTTGGTGGGAATTTTTTGCCATATTGTTGCAGCTGCCAACTGGTTGGTCGGATTGGCCGCATGCCAATATGCATTTGCGCTTGCTTGGGTGTTCGGCCGCCTTTTTTCATATTGCACGGTCCGCAAGACGCGACGATATTTTCCCAAGTGGTTTTTCCGCCCAATCGCCGCGGCGTGACATGGTCGAATGTTAGATTGCTCGCCGTGGCTGATTGCGCCCCGCAATATTGGCATTGAAAACGGTCGCGCAGGAATACGTTGAAGCGGGTGAAAGG